>DASVUU010000465.1:0-1745 GCA_036386935.1 Cytophagaceae bacterium
TCCTCAAACCCTTCGTTGATGAAGTCAGAAAGTAAGAAGGCGATACTCCTCTTTTTAATCATATTGGTGAAGTATCGAAGAGCAACACCGATATCAGTTCCCTGAGAAGTTGGCTTAAATTCTATTAGTTCACGAATGATTCGTAAGATGTGCGACTTGCCTTTCTTTGGCGGAATGAATTTTTCTACTTTATCAGTAAATAATATAACTCCTATCTTGTCACTGTTTTGTATAGCTGAAAATGCAAAGACAGCGCACAACTCGGTGATCAGGTCTCTTTTAAACTGCTTTTTTGTTCCGAAGTTCTCACTTCCACTCAGATCTACAAGTAGCATCACAGTAAGCTCCCGCTCTTCTTCAAAAACTTTTACAAAGGGGTGGTTGAACCGTGCCGTGACGTTCCAGTCAATTATTCTTATGTCATCACCCGGTTGGTATTCCCGTACTTCGCTAAAGGCCATCCCTCGTCCCTTAAAGGCGCTATGATATTCCCCCGCGAAGATATGGTTTGTAAGACCCCGCGTTTTGATTTCTATTTTTCGTACTTTCTTTAAAAGTTCTGTGGTTTCCATCTAGAATGGGTTGTTCACCAATATTAAAAACTCCTACTAAGGAACCTCTACAGTGTTCAATATTTCGTTTAGTATATCTCCAGAGGTCATATTTTCCGCCTCAGCTTCGTAGGTAAGACCAATTCTATGTCGCATCACATCGTGACAAATTGCTCTTACATCTTCTGGGATCACGTAACCACGTCTCTTTATAAATGCGTAGGCCTTTGAAGCCAGCGCTAAACTTATACTGGCCCGAGGAGAACCTCCATAACTGATAAGCGGCGCCAACTTGTCTAACTTATAATTTTTTGGGAATCGAGTGGCGAAGACTATATCAAGAATATACTTCTCAATTTTTTCATCCATGTAAACCTGCTTCACAAGCTGCCTGGATCTTAGTATATCTTCAGTTCTAACTAAAGCTTGTACTTTTGGGAATGTTTCAGCCAGATTTTGTCTGATGATCATCCGTTCATCTTCGATATTTGGATAGCCGATTACCACCTTTAGCATAAATCGATCGACTTGTGCTTCTGGCAATGAATACGTCCCTTCTTGGTCTATAGGGTTTTGAGTAGCCAATACTAAGAAAGGTTCTTCTAATGGAAAGGTTTGATCGCCTATTGTTATTTGCCTTTCCTGCATTGCCTCTAGCAAGGCACTTTGTACCTTAGCTGGAGCTCTGTTGATCTCATCTGCCAAGATGAAATTTGCAAATATCGGTCCACGCCTTACAGTAAACCCTTCAGTCTTCTGATTGTAAATCTGAGTTCCTACAAGATCTGCAGGAAGTAGATCGGGAGTGAACTGAATCCGGCTGAATTTTGCTTGTATGGCCGAGGCAAGGGATTTTATAGCCAATGTCTTTGCTAGTCCTGGGACACCTTCAAGGAGCACGTGTCCATTAGACAAAAGCCCGACGAGCAATCTTTCTACCATATATTTTTGACCAACGATAACTTTACCCAGCTCAAGAGTAAGTAAATCTACAAAGGCACTTTCCCTTTGTATCTTTTCATTCAGTTCTTTGATGTCTGTGATTGGCGCGTTAAATTCTGTTGTTTGCATAATAAAATCTTCAATACTCTAATAAAAGTTATAATTACTCAAAAAAAAGGTAAGAATGTAAAAATCGGCCGGCAAAAATATAAATCCTTAAGAAGAAATTTCAACATCAAAACATTTTTTTTT
>DASVUU010000466.1:0-3474 GCA_036386935.1 Cytophagaceae bacterium
ATTTTACAGTGCTGTGTGCCTCGAGTGCTTTCTTCTAAGATGCCATCCTTAATAAAGGTTGACAGCAGTTTGCTACCCTTCCCAAAGTCACTTCTATTAACTGGTAAGCCATCGCTGAGAATCAGCAACAACTTTGCAAAGCGGATGGTCATCTTCATAACTTTTATATTTTTTCTATCAGGTATTATCACAAAAGCAAATACTTCTACCTACTATCCCATGACCCCTTTTGCAATTCATTGAGAAATAGCCAATCAATATTTGTAATTTGAGAAACTTTCTCTGCTATGCGACAGATTTGCTGTCTGAGCAAGATGAATTGCCGACAAGGAACTCTGATAAATGCCTGCACTGCTTATTAAAGCAATACGTTCAAGCGAGTTTCAAATCTGTCTTGATTCTCCCCGACACTTGTCGGGATCCGAGATTTGCTGACTTTTTTTATCAATGCCTGTCACGATGGCTATCGGGGAAAAAAAGTATGGCCTGCCCGGCGAGGGCGAAGTTCCATCGATAACACATTGGCAGATCAGCAAAGAAACTATGATATATTATTTTAATGGCAATGGTTTTATGTATCGTTACAAGTAACCTTTACATCTATACTCGCAGGCAAATCCATGCCTTTTCCGTGCATTCCGTGGGACATATTTTACGCCTCCAAACTCATCGTCAACAAAGGTATCACCTTCACATTCCCTCTTTCATCCTTCCTAAACTTGTAGGTATAATTATAATGCGTCTCCAGCTTACTCTCATTCGGCAAACCGTTAATCAAACAAATATTCCGCTCCTCTGCAAACTTGATGAGCTCTTTGAGGTAAGGCGCTGAGATCTGCCCCACCTCATCGATGATACAATGCACCATAAAATTCTGAGCACTACGATCCGTTGATTCCTTGATGAACACATTGAGCAACGTAATGTAAATAACGGCCTTCACCAGCATGTCAGTACCCGTTGAACCAACCTTGTCGATCTTTTCTATCCAGCCAGTATCGTTCTTGCCCTCTTTAATTCTGAACCGCAGCTCGAACAAATCTTGTATGCGTATCTCATCCAAATTCTCCTCGCTGATCGTCTTTTGCAAGTCATTCAACAACTCCACCGATTTCTTATCAATCTCTGACTTCCCCTTATTACCTTGACTAAACAAATTGACTTCCCCATAAAGAAAAGGATTCTGCTCGCGGAAGTCCGCGATCTTCTGCAGCTTCTTCAAAACCTTGTTCTCACTATCCTCTGACTTAAGCTTGATATACTCTATCAACTTTGAACTCTCAAATGATGCCCTGCTGAAATCGGCCTCCATCTTACTGATCATCCTATTGATCCTCCCCTTGTGGTCTGTAAGCGCCTTCACTTTTGTTGCGATGGCATCTATCAGCATCCCATGGTTCTTGGCAACCTCAGCGATGGATGTTTGTATTTTATTCTCATTGTAAAACTCCTGAAGGTACACGGCAAATTGCTCGTACTCCCCTTCCCCACCGGTGTTTGATAGCCGGAAGTTGAGGTGATTGTCCGGCCTAAACCTTCCCGTAAACTCCGAGATGTTGTTTCTAAACTTTTCGAACTGACCATGGTACTCCGACTCATTGGACAATAGTTGCGTACACAAACTTATAATCCCTGCATCAGAAGCCATCTCTGGCGCTGGACTGATGATATGTTGAAGCCTTTCATACAGCGCCTTTTCTTTGAAATGCGTCTCAAAATGATTCAGTCCATCTGTATGTTTCGACAATTCTACCGTTAGCTGACTGCAATGTTCCTCCAAGTGCACCCTGCTTTTGATGTAAGCCTCATGCTGTATTTCATACTCACTCCTAGTGCGCTTCAGTTGCTCCTCGTAAAGTTCTTTCTCCTTATGGAAGTTCTCAACCTTGTCGAACAGTTCTCTCTTGTCTTTCTTATAATCATTGATTAGCCCAGAAAATTTATCTATCTCTGCAAGTGCCGACTTTATTGTGGCAATAGAAGCCTTCAACGTTTTGAGTCCACTATCGTCTATACCTTTATTTTTTAAAATCTTGCTTTTATCCTTTTGCAACTTCTCTTTTCGAGAACCATAGTCCGCCAACCAGTCTTCCTTTTCCTCTTTTAGCTTCTCTAATTGTTGGTCTAACTCCTTGCGAAGCTCTACTAACTTGGTATTGAATTTCTCATTCAACAAATGGAGGTCTTTGCTCAACACATTGTTGATTTCAGCAATCGCCTGTGAAAGCCTTGAAATCTCTGCCTTCAGCAACTCTTGTTTTTTAAACAAATCGAAAAGATCCTTCTCGCGTTGATTCTCTCCCTTCTGTTCCCATTCCCTTAAATCAAGCGTTAGCTGCTTCTCTTTCTCGACATCTTGTTCCAATTCATAAGTAAGCTGATCCACCTCCCCTTTAAACACTCCCACCTTCTTGCCAATAGCCGCGAGCTTCGTCTGCTCTTCACGAGCCAAACCATCACGAAATTCTAAAAATGCCTGATTAAGCCTTGAAATCTCTTCTAAAAGCGTAGTCTTTTCTAGTTCATATTCCTCCAAGGTCTTCGAAGTAACTGGTACCCCTGACAAATCAAGCTTTATCCCATACAACTGATCCAACCCTTCCTTCGCCATCTTTGGATTGAGGTCCTTGTTAAATAAAATATCCTCATGGCAAACCTTTCCAATCGTATCAAACCAGCCAGGATAGTTGGTTTGCAAGAAACCAAAGAATGCATTTTGGTGGATTGACAGCTTGTCCTCTATGACCTTAATTTTCTCTTTAAGTGCAACAATCTCGTCAGTATTCTTAGCAATGTATTGTTCCGAAGCGAGCTTATTTCTTTCCTTGATGTGCTCTGCATCCTTCTTGAAAGACTCAATGGCATTGCACTTCACGTGCAAGGAAGCCTGCATCTCAAAGCCTCTTTTCTTTATCTCCTCCAGGTTTCTCTTCAGCAACGTCACCTCATGATCGTAATATTTCTTTCGCTTCAAATCCTTCTCCGAATATTCTAGCTGGTTCTTCTCTATCTCCGCCTTCTTCAACAGATCTTTGTACTGATCCACCTCAGAGAGCAACCTGTCTTTTAGTTCAGACTCTTCTTTCCTGTAATCATCTTTCAGCTGTTCTTTATTCTCCAGGTAAGTCTTGTCAAGCTCCAATCCTTTCGCCCGCAATCCATTTTCAAATTCTTGCTTTTCATTCTCCAATGCACCAAACAGCGTTTTGAACTGCTGCTCTACATCGCTGAACGCGGCCGTCAGCGTATCGTATTCTGTTTGCCTTGCCTGAAGTTCTATCAGCAAAGAAGATTTCTTCTCGGCCTTCAAAAGCACCTCAGCGATGCCTTTGGCTTGGTAGTCCCTGTTTCGCTTATCAGCTTCTCGCAACTTAGACTTCAACCCGCCTATTTCCTGATTGATCTCTGTATTCGCCTCCTGAAAGGCCGACTCTTTGTCTTTGAACTCCAACTCAAGCTTACCCAACTGTGCCT
>DASVUU010000467.1:0-2123 GCA_036386935.1 Cytophagaceae bacterium
ATTTATATTTGCCCGGCTTGTTAAGCTTTTCAGCCTTATAGCCAGAGTTAAATGCTTTAATAAGCGGTTGCGAAACAGTGTTGGGCCAACCGACTATCTCCATACTTCCTGTGGCGTTGTTGATTTCCAGGTTAGCCCTCAAAGGAGTTATTTCAGTTTCATTCCCACATATCTGGGACCGGCTATTTCCAAGGCCATCGATCAAAGTGGGTTGGTTGTTTTTTATTTTTACCGTGTCAGAGTTTGTACAAGTTACTGTAGCGGTGGTTTTCGTAACCTTCCAAACTATGGTGTATAAACCTGGTTTATTTATATTTCTCAGCTGGGTATTGAAGTCTAGTCCTATGTCTGCAGTGCTTCCTAAGGGAGCTGAAATTATGTCCCATTTGCCAGTCGCATTTTGCAGTTCTACGTCTGGCCTCCATGCTTTCAACTCAATGGCTCTGTCACAAATGGTGGTGTCATTTTTTAAAATACCTACTCGGTAAGGTTGATTTACATCAACAATCACAGTAGCTGGATCAGATTCACAGGCTTCCTTAATGATAGTCCATGTAAAAGCGTATGAACCTGGCTTTGTGAAATTTTTAATCTCAGAATTGAACAACGTCGAGTCGTAAAGAGGCTTGCCAGCTTGCGAAGGCAAGGAAATTTTCCAAAATCCCCTTGCTCCCGGCAACCCTTGCAATGAGGGATCATTACCATTTAAAATACCGCTCTTGCATATATCAAACCTGTTTACACTGGTAGATGCAAAAGCCTTATTGTTTACAATGTCAAGGATACTTGAGTCGGAGGGACAAACTCCATTAGTTACTTTATATTTAAATTTATAGTTGCCAGGTTTATCTAGTTTCGATGCTTGGGTTGTATAATTATTAATGGGAGTCAACTCTGGAACTGACGATCCTGCGGGCTTTTCAACGTTACTCCAAAAACTTTTTACAGAGTTTTCAATAAAGGTGGCATTGAGTAGGCCCGTATTCCCGCAAATTTTGACTTCATCAGGAACTACCGCTTTCAATTGGCGGTTAGAGACTGCGATCGTTTTTGAGTCAGCAGGACATTGAGCGGTTTTTACAGTATGTAAAAACTTATATTCTCCATACTTATCTAAATTTATTACTTGGGTTGTTGCAGATTTAGGGCTAACAATGCTAATTGAGTTGTCTGATGGTTGAAATAGGGTCTGCCATTCCTGCACTGTCCCACTCAAATTAGAATAATTTGTAGCCTTCAACTCAATGATATTTTTACAGGTTATAAAAACAGAATCTCTTCCGGCATCTGCCCGCTGATGATTGATCACCACAACGATAGAATCTACAACACTGCTAGACTTTAATTTCCAGATAAGAACATTTAGCCCAAAAGACAAGCCGGATACTTGCGAAGTACGAGAGAGGCTGTCCGAAAATCTGATGGTGCTTGGAGAACTGCTAGATTTAAACCAATACCCAGGATAGCTGGGATCGATACGTATTCTCCCTAGGTCAAAATTATCGTCACAACTATTGATCGCAGTATCACTTCCTAAATTCAAAATAGCCAGAGATCTTGACGGCAAATATTTTAGTTTAGCATGTAAGTCGCTAAGCCCCAAAAGGAGAGAAGCAGCAAATATTAATATATTGACATTTTGTAACGCTTTCGACATTTCAATAATTCACAATACTTTAAAGCTAAGTGATAGCAACGATAATCCCACAGCATTGTTACCAATAAATGCCTTGCAAAAATAATTTCTAATATTATACGAATAAAATAACTAAAAAGCTGAAATGGGACACCAACGCTATAAATATATAGATAAACTAAATGATATTGATGTTTAACATCGTTTAAATAAAACCTTTTTCCAACAATGCGTATT
This sequence comes from Cytophagaceae bacterium, assembly GCA_036386935.1. Classification (GTDB taxonomy): domain Bacteria; phylum Bacteroidota; class Bacteroidia; order Cytophagales; family Cytophagaceae; genus DASVUU01. The sequence goes on from DASVUU010000467.1 coordinate 1,874, forward strand.
TGATTAACTTTATGTCAGATTTAAATTATTCCCAAAATGGCCGAAAATCATAATTATACCGAAGATAGCATAAAGTCGCTAGATTGGAGAGAACATATCAGATTAAGACCTGGAATGTATATAGGTAAGCTTGGAGACGGGTCTGCGCAGGATGACGGTATTTATGTACTTGTGAAGGAGGTGATGGATAATGCCATTGACGAACATATGATGGGATATGGAAAGACAATTGACATTAAGATAAGTGAAC
>DASVUU010000468.1:0-4459 GCA_036386935.1 Cytophagaceae bacterium
TACAGTTTATGCAATTGTAGGTATTCGTGTTGCATTTCTTGCTATTCACTTACTTTCCAAAAATGAAACGTTAGATAGCATAGTGGACAATCATCTTGTCGACTTAGGAATTCAAGTTTTTTTTCTAATAATTGCCATACGTTCTGCCAAACAATATATTAAACCAATATCATTGGCAATCGTCAGCTTGGTAATTCTAATTGCTGGAAATTTCCTTTTCATACTTCCACAATTTGGATGGGTAAAATTTACCACTGACAGTTATTATCTCTTCTTGAATCTCGAAGCCATAGAAGTAGTCATTTTTGCTGTTAGCATGGGTTACCGGCACAAATTCCTGAAAGGTGAAAGAGATGGTGCCCTGATGCAAATGGTTGAAAGCTTGCAGGAAAGCGAAAGGCTGAAGGATAATATAAATAAAGAGCTTGAAAAGAAAGTCGCTGAGAGGACTTTGAAAATTCAGGAGATGAATGAATTACTTAAAACCCACAACATTCAATTAAAATCTGAAGTAATTAGCAGCCATGAGGCGCGCGTATTTCAGAAAAACATGGACTTTCAGGAATTCCAAAAAACATTTCCTGATGACCAGGCTTGCTACGAATACCTGGCTAAGCTGAAATGGAAACCTCAAGATGTTATTAAATGTAGACGATGTGGATTTGAGCAGTATACAATGTTACCAAATCATACCATCCGATGTAACAAGTGCAGTTATATTGAATCAGTTACAAATGGCACTTTGTTTCATCACTTAAAATTCTCCTTGCAAAAAGCTTTCTATATTACCTATTTGACTTGCTTGGGATCAAAAGAGGCAAGCAGTGTAGCTAAAATAGCAAAAGAATTAGGAATGAGAGCCGCTACTGTCTGGACATTTAAACGGAAAGTTGTAATCCTGATAGAAACTTTTAGTAAAAAGAAAAAACATAAGGATGGGTGGAGTCATCTGCTACTAACGCATGTTAAACCAGACTGTGTAAAAGATTCCATTGAAGAAAGTTAAGTAAACCCAGCGGCAATAAGCCCTATTGCGTAGGTTTCAGTATTCTCATAAACAGATTGAAGAAAATTCTAAAGCCTGCGTACCCAAATATTCCTAAAGCTCACACCATGGCCGTGATCTTGTAGCTTCAACGGTGCAGGCCCATGTGCACTGTAAAAAGGATTTCCTATATAAACAGTTTGTCCCTTTAATTCAAAGTGATTTTGCACTAAAATCCCGTTATGAATAACCGTCATAAAAGCTGGCCTTTCCAATGATCCGTCAGTTTTGAACTTAGGAGCGGAAAACATAATATCGTAGGTCTGCCATTCCCCAGCTTTTTTACATGCATTCACCAATGGAATTGATTGTTTGTAAATAGCTGCAGTTTGTCCATTTACATAGGTTTTGTTTTCATAACAATCCAAAATTTGCACTTCATAATTTTCCATAAGGAACACTCCACTATTCCCTCTATCCTGCCCTTCTCCTTTGATGTTTTCAGGCACTCGGAATTCTACATGTAATTGTTGGTCATCAAATTTTTCTTTAGTGAAAATATCTCCAGATCCTGGCTTAACGGTAAACACACCTTTCTCCACAATTCACTGCACCTTTTCACCATTTTTACCTACCCATTGGTCAAGATTTTTCCCATCGAATAGACTTACTGCATCTGAAGGAATTGCTCCGGCTGTTACTTTTTTCGGAATAGGACTATACACCTCTGTAAGTTTTGGGTCAGCATTCTGAGCTATGCACACGGCTGAACTCAATAGTAAGCAAAAAAATACAGTTGAAAGGTTTTTGAGATAAGAGAAAAACATAGATGAATTTTTAAGGAATTGAAATAGGAGCGCGGGTTATTATGATGATTTGTATAATATACTTGACTCGATTACTGCCTCTAACAGAGTGAAGGTACTCAAAGAATATACTGTACAAATAAAAAAGTACTACTAATTTCCCGCATGTCTTATTCTGAAATAATCAAAATAAGCTTCTCCACTTCCTGGATTTAATATTTTACTGCCAGAGAAAATTGCTGGCATAAATGATGTCCAATATCTATTCCATTCCATACCCTTTTCCCAGTTAAATCCGTATTCGCCACCTAACTTCTTCCAAGACTTTCCGTCATAGCTATAAAAGGCCTCTGCCTCTAACCCGTTCATGTTAATTTTTAGACATATACTGTTATTATCGGAGTCGAACAACAACGGCATCTTCTCTACCTCTTTAAATTTACTTTGACTACAATGCCATACTTTTAATACAAAGGAAGTGTCCTTCATGAAAAAATAATCAGATTCGAGTGTAATGTAGATTCCATTTTTAGAGCAGAACTCTTTTATCGCTAAGCCAGATTTTTCAAAAACGGACTTAGGTTTAATATAGAGCTTAGTTTCAACCGTATAGTAGGCCGAGCTTGGTCTTTGAGCTAAAAAATTAGGACTCTCCTGGCTGTCAAAGCCAGGGTATAAAGCTTTTAATGAGATCTTTCCTTTTTCTTTAGAAAGACTCCAGGCATCGCGCATTTCATTTCGAAAAAGCCATTTGCTTCCCAATGAAAGAGTATCAATCCCTTCCAACTTTTGACCGTTAAATTCGTCTGTCATATCTGGCAAAAAATTATTGGTTATACTTTTTACGGGCTTCCGGAAAGTTGTAGAAGGCCCATTATTCCCATTAATCTCTGGCCAGCCGCTTTTATTCCATTCTAATTTGTCCAAATGGAATTGTCTACACATAGCAAGGCGTAGCATATCCCAAGTATTATAACAATACCACCATTCATCGTTATTGACCTCAACTACTGAGCCGGTGTTAGGACCTTGCCACCTCAGATTCCCTAGAAGCAAGTCTTTAGATTCGAGATAGGGGCCAGTTATGTTTTTGGATTTCCAGACTGTAATTTTTGCGTCACTTTCCGTCACACCCATCTTATCTGTACCATTTTGGGATTGCACCCAATAGTACATGGTATGACTAAAAAATAACGATGGATTCTCCAGTAGGGTACCCTTTACTACCTCTAGCCGACCCCCAATAAAGCTGGTCATTTCATTATTGACTTTTTGAATCCAGTTATTTGCATAGAGATAAATACTGCCATCCTTGTCTTTGTAAAAATTGGGAGCCCACTGCCAGGCCATATTATCAAATTTATGTTGCACCTCGGTCCATGGACCATGTATTGAGGAAGATTGATAGATGAACATATTGTCTTGGGTAAAATGTCCACATACTCTGAATACACCATTGATGTAACTTAGCCTCGGGCTCCAATTCATAGTTGGCGGATATTTACTATTCCAGAAGCGGCTTACACTACCTATTACCTTCCAATTGACAAGATCTCGTGAATGCAGTATTTGCATCAATGGAGTAGTTTCTAAGCTAGATGTAATACAATAATAATCCTCGCCAACCTTTATCACGCTAGGGTCGGACCAGTGAGCATTGTACATGACAGGATTGGTAAAAGTACCATCTCCATTATCGGGAACATGAAGATTCTGAGCTAGGGCCGCGTGGGAAAGCATATATAGCCCAATAATATTTAAACATAAGGTTAATCGTTTATCATCGCTGATTATTAAGGATAAAAACTCCATGATTTTGATTCTACGCTTCACCTTATTCGTTTGTGTTAAATGAATCTATTAAAATATGACACATAGTCGACATTCGTACATCTATTAATACAGTATAAACTCCTACCTCCCATTTTTGATAATTGCCCGTCGTGCCTATTTTGGACAGCTAGGCCCTTTTAATCTAAAGGGTGTAATTAGATTATGATCTTTCTAAGCCAACAAGCTTGTATCTACCTTTTATATTCTAAAGATAGATAAATTAATCAAAAAAAAACATATTTTAGCTTCATAGATCATTGTAAGTCAATGAGTTATTAATAAAGATAAAAGATTTTAATACGCATATATACTAGAGGGTATTTTGATAGTAAGACGTTTACGCTTCACTTCCAATATTAATAATCCTCGTATATACCCTGAATATTTATTATTATTCTACAAATGAGATTTCCAGTAAGTGGCAAAATTATTCTACAAATCGCAGTAATTCTTATGTTGACTATAGGTTCTCTTCAAGCAGCGGATGGAATTGTCAAAAATAGTTTGAAAATGTATGCAGGCGCGGGTGATAAGATCGGGATTAAGGAGGTATCAAGCGGGCTATTTCCTTTAAAATTTTGTACCCCTGATCAATGCCTTTTCGATGCCCACTTTGCACATCGATTTTATTGGCTCTATTGTGAAATAGAAAACGAGAGCAAAACCCCCTACATCTTCGACTCCCACTTTTTCTATTACGATGTTACTGCCTACTATTTCACTGACGACTTTACCTTTATTGACTCAGTGTCTTCGGGTAATAATGTAAAGATGAATAAGAAGGTAATCAACACCTCCTCAAACGCTTTGCCGGTGCCAATAGAACGAAGGATAA
>DASVUU010000469.1:0-5189 GCA_036386935.1 Cytophagaceae bacterium
ACACTCACTACATAAAAAGCTATCAATTAGCAAACATCATTCTTAACAAGAATTTCTCGCTCGGCTCCCTAAAGGCTTCACTCAATTTCCAAGTCAATAACCTGTGGAACATAGAATACCAAGTTGTTCAGGCAAGTTACATGCCGCTTAGAAATTACAGGATAGGAATAAGCTTTCACTTTAATAAACCAAATAAAGATTAAAACCCGAACTAATTATGAAACATTGTCACAAAAGAAAAAACCTCTTCCTCCGAAATATTGACTACATTGTTCTTGCTGGATCTGTATTTATAACCATGTCTTTTGCACAAGCGCAAAAGATATCTTCATTCGACGAATTAAGTCTAGTAGCAGACACCTTTTGGAACGGTTCAGACCTTTCCAGAGGATTTAGAAGTGGAGATGCCTTTTTTAAAAACAAATATACTGTATCAGGTAAATACAAATATTGGAGTGGGTTTTCTTATTCTAATATGAAAGATATATCGACCCCCGGTGATACAAATCAATATAGTGCATTCGCAGGCGGCGGACACAATTCAATTATTTATGCCATAGCAAATGGTAATAAGAATACAATTGTTTTGGACGGTGAATCCCGTTCAAAACAACTAGATGGCTTTTATATTACAAACACTACTTACACCGGGTTAAGTATGAAAAACGGTGATAGGTTTGCAAAGAAGTTTGGAGGAAAAACCACGAACGATCCGGATTGGTTTAAAGTAAGAATATTTGGATACAAAGCAGGAAAGGCTACAAGGGATACTGTTGATTTTTATTTAGCAGATTATAGATTTGAAGACAATTCTAAAGATTATATTCTTAACACATGGGAATATGTTGATTTATCTCTATTGGGCACTGTAGACAGCGTTGGCTTCTCCCTATCGTCATCGGACGTTGGCGAGTGGGGAATGAACACCCCTGCATACTTTGCAATGGACGATTTCAATTCAGAAAATACCCTTACTGCTATCGAGTACAACGATAATAGCACCTCTACTTTCTACCCTAACCCCGCTGTTGATAACATATTCATTGAGCTAAATCAATCCGTGGAAGAGATCAACTTATTAACTGTAACCGATCTTACGGGGAGGGTTGTATATTCAAATGCGAATGTATCACAAAATACTCTAAATATTGCTGTTGGACATTTATCTAGTGGGGTCTATCATTTGAACATTGTTCAAAAAGATAAAACACAACATCTTCCCTTCTTCAAACAATAAGTCAACCTAAATGAAATTCATTAATATTCCCCTCAGGGGGATTGCCGTCGTAAGCTTTTTATTCGTTGTAGAGTGTTCTAAGGCGCAGTCTTCAGATTCGAGATTGATGGAAAATACTGCTATCTACAAAGATAGCAGTATCATCTCTAGCTGGGCGATTGGTTGCACCATAAAGCGAGGCCCCATGAATGTTGCAGAGCCATCTTTAGGCCTTGCATCCGTTGGAAAGGAAACGTCGGCTTTAGGACCGGCAGGCGAAAATGGTGTTGTAAGTTTGGGCGACGGAGGAGAAGCAGTGCTAACGTTTTCAAAGCCTATAAGTAATCAGGGAGGCTTCGACTTTGCGGTATTTGAAAATTCGTTTGACGGCAATTTTCTGGAATTGGCATTTGTGGAGGTGAGTTCGGATGGAAGAAAATTCTATCGATTTCCTTCGATTTCATTGACAGATACGAACATACAGGTCGGCACGCACGAGTCAGTAGATCTAAAAAAGATTCACAATTTGGCTGGAAAATACCCTGTGTTTTATGGTACTCCTTTCGATTTAGATGACTTGAAAAACATTGCTGGCTTGGACCTTTCGAATATAACACATGTAAAGATTATAGACGTAATAGGCTCTTTAGACGATGCCTACGCAACAAGAAGCGCTCAAGGCTATAAAATAAATGACCCATGGCCTACTACTTTTCATTCAAGTGGATTTGACCTGGATGCCGTTGCAGTCCTCCGCCCGTCTATCAATTCAAAGGAAGCGCCAGAATTAGCTGGAAATTTTAAAATACATCCTAACCCAGTGGTAGGAGGCCAAAGATTGACTATAGATTTTAATGAAATTCAGTTCAGGGATTTTGAGGTTTCCTTATTAAATACGTTAGGTGAAGTAATATTTCAAACTACGACAAAGAATCCATTTCAAATAGAAACAAATGAATATGAAAAGGGTCTACATTGTCTTGTGATAACCAGCCAAAATATTCAGCATTTTTATAAAATCATATTAGAATGAAAATTTATCATTTAATCTTCTTTGTAGCCATTTTTTGTTTTTCCTGCAAAAAAGATACACCTGACCCATTAGAAGAGAATGTGCCATTAATTCAACCTCACGGGGGAGTATTTATAATAAATGAAGGCACGTTTAAATGGAATAACGGTAGCGTGAGTTATTACAGGTTTTCAGACCGATTCATCACTGAGGATGTATTCAAAGCAGCAAATGAGCTGGCTTTAGGCGATGTGTTTCAATCAATGGAAGTATTTAACGGCAAGGCCTACCTCGTTATAAATAATTCAGGTAAGATAGAAATAGTAGATCCCCTATCGTTTAAAAGTTTGGGCGTGATAAGAGGCTTGTCCTCACCTAGATATTTTTTAGGCATAGATAGCTCCAAAGCCTACGTAAGTGATCTTAAAAGCAATTATATATCCGTTATTGATCTTAACACAAAGTCTAAAGTGAAGGAAATACGCTGCCCAGGTTGGACGGAGGAAATGGTTTTGGTAGATCAGCGTGCCTATGTGACCAACATTAAAAAAGAATACCTGTATGTAATAAATACAGCTACTGACGTGCTAATAGACAGCATCAAAGTTGGGCCTGCGCCAGGGTCAATAGTGGGAGACAAAAACAATAAACTATGGGTTATAGGAGGCGACAGTTACACACACCGTCCTGGCAGTATATGCCGGGTTGATCCAAAAACTAACGTAGTGGAACTACAGATAAATTTCCCAGAAGGCGCCGTTCCACATGGTCTAAAAATCAATGGTACAAAGGACACCCTATATTATTTAAATAAGGGAATCTATCAGTTCCCAATAAGTCAGACGATACCTCTAGCTGCACCGCTCATCCCGCAAAAGAACTTTTCATATTACGGCTTAGGAATTGATCCGAGATCTGGAAATATCTACGCATCAGATGCTATAGACTATGTTCAAAATGGCATAGTTAATATTTATACTTCCCATGGAACCCCGATATCTAATTTTAAAGCCGGGATTATCCCTAGAGCTTTTTATTTCTATTGATAAAAGCCGAGCTATAAACTTGAGGCTGTCAAAAGATTGGAGTTTTGCCATTAAGCTCAATACGGCCGTGTCAAACTACCTAATATTGATTTGGCACCAATCCCTGCTGCATATCGAGGGTACTAATCGTTTGAAAGATTTTCTCACCCGGTTTCACATCAAAAGTAAAAGTTTGAGTGTTGGGAGATACATTGTTTCCATTGGCTTTGAAGACTACCTCCTGCTTGCCCACGGCCAGAGGCATTCGGGTGTAATAGATGCCATGTGGCACTGATTGCCAATTTCTTGTATCAGCCTTCTCCGTAATAGCATTTAAAAGCCCCAAGGCGGCGCCTGCCCCATCGTTCTGACTTCGTAGGTTGTATTCAGCAGCTTTCTTTAAGCCGACTCTTAGCAGCGATTTCCCTAGCTCAAGTAGCATACGGTCTTTCAACGATTTAAAGGCAATTGCATTTATGTCCTCAGTTTTCTCAAGTGAAAAAGATTTGCCACCAACGGTAATTTCAGCATTTGTGTATAAGGGAGTTCTTTCTATATACTTCGGAAAGGCTACTCTAACAAACTCAACCTTAGACAGGCCACTTGAGTTATAATTGTCATCTGTGATAGGAAAGGGAAAAGATAGCCCCATTTGTTCATTTACAAACATAACATTGCCACCTTGACCTCTGATAATATTGAAATTGATACTCCACTCCGACTTTACAGGACCTAAGCCTGAATGCCAAAAGAAAACAAGCTCAGGACTTCCAGCTTTTTCGGCAGTGTATTTCATATTGAATGTCCGCTCAAAAAAACTAACGTCTTCCATAAAACCGCTTAGAGCAGCCGTTCTAAGTATATCCTTTTTTAGTTGTTCTGGCGCTTCAAGGCCAAACATCGTTTTATACTCTTTTTGATAAATCTCTAAGGAATTACGGTAGGCTATAAAAGCATTGTTATAATCTTTATTGGCGTCATAAATTAATCCCATCAAAAGGTGGACAAATGCATCTTTTTGAAATTTGTCTGGGTTGGAATATTTGGTTTCAACCTCGCTCAGCACGATGTTCATCCGTTTAGCTTCCACCAAAGCAGCTTCAGTATTCCCTTGTTTTAGGTAATTGAGGGCCTTGTAGTAGTTAATTAGGAAGTGCTCGAAATCCTCTGCCTCGTATTCAGAGAAGTTAGAATTTGTGAGAAAAGAAACACCTTCATTAAGCACGTTCTTTCGATGTGTTTCAGCCATTCTATGAGCACTTTCAAAAAATGCATTGCTTTGGTCGTAATTCCCTAGCATAGAATGAACGGTACCTCTATTTAGATAATAAAGAAGTTTGTCTTTACGTTTTTCAGCTTTCTTATCTGACGCTAGTATATCATCAGCTTCTTTAAGCTTTCCTTGCTCAAAATAAGAATTGAATTTTAAATGTCTTTGGTAATAAGTCGCACAGGAAAGGCAAAAAATAAGAGGGAATAATACCCAGAACTTTTTCATAATCAAGATTCGAATGAAAATTATAAATGTCAGGCTATGTAATGCTCACATGGCCTGACATTATTTTAAGTGTTAGTTATTTACAAACTTCTTAATTTTCTTTTCTCCAATCCATACTATTTCATTAGTCTCCATATCCGTTAGCTCTAAGTTGACTTGATAGTATACAACTTTCTTTTTGTTCACTGCGTCAACGATTGAGTTTATATTTCCAAATACCATGAAGTCTGCACCGAGCTCTTTACCCCATTTTTTCTGTGTTTCTGACGATGAAAACTGTTGTTGGTCCGCTCTCTCCTCCCTTAATTTTTCACGGAATTGACTGTTTTGTACAATTCTCAAATTGCCTGCATTTATAAGTTCCCTTTCCATATTCTTAATGAAGGTTTCTGCTTCTATATGCTCATGGCTCTTGTTTGTGATCATGCCTACGATAAT
>DASVUU010000470.1:0-2058 GCA_036386935.1 Cytophagaceae bacterium
AAATGTAGTTAAGTCAAGTTGACCAAGTTCCAATTGACCTTGGGTTTGTCTATAAAATCAGATATAGCAACAGACAAACACCCTGAAATCCTTTGCGTATCCGGAATTCATTTCCCTGCGCTAGCAAACAATACCAATCAATAAAAAAGTAAAAAAAACACGATCTCACAGAAGTCCTTGACCTATTCACATTAATACTAGTCTAGTTCAAAGTCAATAAGTTCATTATTACCTTACAATTCAAATAACCAGATGCATTCTCCTTCACCTTAATATCTTCAAAGCGTAATACCAAACTTATTTTTATCATTTTATTGAGAAACAAAGCGCAGCAAATACAACAACTTTAAGTGGAAAAGTTAAAAGTTTAGGGTTAATTCGTAGAGTCGATGATGGACTATATCTGTATGATAATTAGAAACGTGAAAATCTTGATGCTATTACTTTCGACAATATCAAGGTGTAATTTGAGCTATGCGCAAGACACTTCTGATCTGAACGAAAGAGACACTGTGCCACAATTTTCGATCTATTGTTATCGGGACCATGCAAAAAGGAAGGATGAGGAGGTAATTAAAGAGTGGCAGAGTTTATTTAGGCCAATTAACGTAGACAAAGGCACAAATATATCAGATAAAGCAAATACTATCATTTGGCTAAACATTAGGTTTGCTACACCATTAAAACACGACTTAGTCCTTGACTTCCTACCTTTCTACGAAAAGGTAACTGTTTATTATTTTACGAGGGATTCAGTGATCCATAAGTACATGGTAGGTCTCAAATTCCCATTTATGAGCCGGAAATATTATACGAATACCTTGCTTGCAAACTTGCCTGCTAATTCGATCAATAATTATTTCATTAAATATGAATTCAACAACCATTTCAAAGTTGCTGGATTTCAAATTAAAGAAAGTTCTGAAATCTTTAATGAGAGCCTCAAGACATTTATTAGCCATTCAATTCTGTTTACCTCAATCCTTCTTATTTTTCTTTTATCTATTGTTTTTTACGCTCTTAATAAAGAGCCACGATATCTTTATTACGGTTTATATGCTTTATTTTTTGGTTTATTTGCTGCCTCTTGCCTACATGTACTGTACATGATCCCGCACCTAAACTTTATATCACATTCTACTTTTATCTATTATGTTCCCTTCTCTTTATCAACCATATTCTTTGCACTGTATATTTTAACTTTCATAAGGATTGAACATAGAAGTATTTCTTATACAGTTTTATATGGGTTGCTACTTATAAAAGCCTTATCACTCATGCTCGCCTTTCTAGATAATGAAGTGGTCGAAACATGGATGAACAACTATCTGTCACAACTGGATGTCATTATATACGCCTTCTTGCTTTGGCATATAGTAGCCACCACGCTCAAGAATCCGAAACTTACTCACTATTGGTTGACTTTCGGTGTATTTATAATGTTGATCGGACAGATAATCCATACGAGGTCTAACGGTAATATGGCTTGGATCTATAGCTTTATGTGTTTCGATATCCTGTGGTTTGGTATAGGACTGGCTATCAATTATAAAATTACAAAGGACGAAAAAATAGGTGCTCTTAATGATGTCATCCAAATTAAAAACACCTATAACAAAGAATTAGAGGCAAAAGTAGAGGAGCGAACTTTTAAGTTAAATGAAAATATTAAAATAATTGATGAGCTCAACAGTATTTTAAAAGCTAATAACCTTGAATTATCGCAAAATCTCACCCATTTGGAGCAAGAAAGAATTTTAAATAAAGATTTAAGCATAGAGGAGTTTAAATCTATATTTCCAGATAAAGAGACATGTCTAAATTTGCTAGTTCACCTAAAATGGGGTAGGGAGTTTGTATGCGATGCCTGCGGAAACACCAAATTTTTTCAAGGAAAAGACCCCTACAATAAAAAATGTACTAAATGCGGCAAAATGCATTCTGCAACCAATAACACACTCTTTCACAATATAAAATTTCCCCTCGAAAAAGCTTTTTACATTGTTTTTCTCTGTACGTCCAACAAAAAATACACGATAGAATCTATCAGCGAGATCA
>DASVUU010000471.1:0-4336 GCA_036386935.1 Cytophagaceae bacterium
AACACCAAAAGCCAAAGTCAATATTTTTTTTTAAATTGGCGGTAAAAAATAACAATAGAAAATATGGCTAAAATAAATCCCTATCTAAATTTTAATGGTAAAACCGAAGAAGCATTTAATTTCTATAAATCTGTATTGGGCGGAGAATTTTTAATGTTGCAGCGCTTCAAGGACACTCCTCATGGAGATCAGATGTCAGCTGAGGACAGAAATAAAATAATGCACGTCGCATTGCCAGTAGGTGGAAACATTGTCATGGGAACAGACACCCTGGAGTCAATGGGGCAGAACCTTGTCGTAGGCAATAACTTTTCTATGTCTCTTGATGCTGATAGTGAGGAGGAAGCCAACAGATTATTTAACGCGCTTTCTGAAGGGGGGAAAGTTGAGATGCCTCTTCAAAAAACTTTCTGGGACGCTTATTTTGGAATGTTTTCTGATAAATTTGGCATTCAATGGATGATCAATTATGACTTAAAGAAGAAGGCATAAATTCAAAGTAGCTTCGATCATCAACGATAAAAAAGCAGGTTTGTAAATTCCCCCGTGGCCCGCTCATAGATATAGTTTGGAAAAAATGTTGTGTGACCTTTCGGTGCAGACAAACGATTTTTTATAGATTCATGAGGATATAATGGCCAACAGGGTCTACAAAACCTGCTTGCTGTAAATGTAAAGCTTTCGTATTAGGCCACCAAATTATTGCCTTTTTTTGTCAAAGTTCTTAATGATTAGATGATTACCTTATTTAAACTTTCCTAAAAGTTGAAATTTGCCAGGTTTGACATTAAAATACAAATAGTCTTCGTCTTCTTTTATAAATTTTGGGTGGGAAGATTTTTTAGTTGCCTGATGATTTTTCCAGATAACTTCATTATTTAAAAGCACTGAAACGATCTCCTTTCCTAGCTTAGGAATTCCTACCAAAGCTTCTGTATTCGCCGGGATACCGATCGCCATAGAAACTTCATTTACAGTAAGCTTTAAGTCTAAGCTAATGTCGCCCTTGACAGTTACGGTCTTGGTTTGTATGCTCTTTAAATTACCAGGCATAGGCTTAATTTGGAAGGTTTTGTAACCCGGTGTCAGAGGGGCGAGGCCAGCTATGTATTGTGACATAAGAGTAAGTGGTCCGCCAGACCAGCCGTGGTTGTAGGTGTCTTGGTCGGTGCTTCGAAAATTTTCCCAAAGTGTAGTCAACGGACTGTCCACCATGGGCGTGTATCGGGTTCGAATCCTTTCGATGCCTAGCAATGGTTTCCCAAGAACAAACAAAGCTTCTTCCACATATTTTTCTATATAAGGGCTTGCATGGAAGGATTTTTGAAAAACGGCAATAGCTTTTTCTTCCTGGGCCTTATCGGCTATTCCAGCCAGTATAGCCATTGCATTCGCTCTATCGTCTACTACCGTCATCCCTTTCGATTGGTAAAAAGAGCCACTCCAAAATTTCTTATTGAAGGCAATTTTGATTTTGTTAATCTGGTCCTGGTAGTTTGCGTTTTCAGTGCGCTGTCCTGTTTCATTCCCAATGTTTATGGCGCTTTGGAGGGCAAGGGTGTACCATGCGTTATCAAGTAAAGGAACATCCATGTTTTGCCCCCAGTCATGCCAATCCCAACCACCTTTCCTATGCACTACAAGATTATCCTGGTCAAGCGTCCAGATGCTTAAATAGTCCTTGATATGGGGATACATCTTTGACAGAAGCCCTTTGTCACCTGTATACATATAATAGGTCCAGATACCATAGGTGCTGATTGCAGCAAGTATCTGTGGTGGAAGCTCATTGAACCATTTACCGTCGGGAATAGGAGAGTACATAGTTTTGTCCTTTCTCTGCCAATTAGCCAATTCCGAAAACCCTTTCCTACTCAAAGCATTTGCCGAGGTGTCGAAGGTGTAAAATGCTTCACCCAATTCAAGCACAACATCACCCCACCATTGGGCTCTCTCTCGATCTGGACAATCCATGTAAGTGTCTCTCATATTAAGGTAGAGCGTCCGTCTAGCTTTCTCCCATAATTTATTTAGAAACTCATCATCACAATGAAATGATCCTGCAAAGGATGTGTTGTAACCGGTTTCTCGGAATTTTAGACTTAGAATTTTTGTCCCTTTGGGAAAGATGTATTTTACTGAATGGCCATTCATCCATCCAAAAGATTCATATTCTTGTATCCCGTTCTTCGTGATATATTCAGCTCTAACGCTTGTAAATTCTTTATTGCCTCCAACAAGATAATTATCAGTTAGCATCTCAATTTTCAATCCGGCGGGGGCCTCTATCTTAAAATAGGGCGTGACCTGAGCATTGTATGGAAGGTCAGCTGAGATAGTGTCTCCCGAAGAATTTGATGGAAATTTATTTTCATTTACATATGAAGTTAGACCAAAGTTCTTAAATAACGGCGTCGGTCTTTTAACTAATTTCCCCCAAGGCTGATCGTTTACTTTCCCAACCTCAAAAGCGTTTGGCCAGGCTGTATCATCAAAGTCCGGCTTAAACCAATCTCCCAGTGATTTATTTGCATCAAAGCGAATGTTGCTCTCCGGCAATCTAAAATTCGGCTTGGGGAAGTCAGTGTCGGTATATGCGCTGTTGTGAATTGCTTTCCAGCTATTATTTGAGGAAAGATTTAGCATAGGGTTGTTCGAATCGACTATTAAGCTATGCTTGCCGCTGCTTTTATGGGAAAAACCTTGCTTGCCAAAATACCAGGTTAAGATCGCTATGGTGTTTTTCCCCTTTACAATGTCTTTTGAAATGTCCACCTCGTCGAAATAACTATCGTTTGGTGTAGGCCCTTGTTTCAATCCACCCTCAAAAACTACCATGTTTCCATTGATCCAGAGCCAATACTTTGTGTCGGTAGCAATCTTAATAATGACATTTTTAGGGTTTTCAGAAGCCTGAAATTGCTTTCTATAACAAGTCCATAAGGGAATTGTATCGATAGTATTCGCTATAGCGGCATCGCTAATCCATTTTGAATTATTGAAATCCTGAGATCTTAGATCAAAGGGTAGAATACTTATTAAGAATAGGAGGCTAAGAATAAATAGATTGGAGATTTGAGTCATCTGACAAATGATAAATTTTCGAAATTTGATAAATTATTCAGACAAAAAAAATTGTTCCTTTCCCAAGGATCAATTGACAGGATGGCTTTACAATACCATAATGATCTTTAGAACGTATTGGTTTACCATAGTTAGTCCGACGAACGCGACCCAAGTAAGCCCCGTAATGCAATAGAGAAATAATTAGGGACATGGCTGCCAATAAATTTCATTGTAATATCTTTGCAAGGTGTGGCCAGTCCTCACAGATAATAAATTTTCACCTGATCCTTTGAAGGATTTTAAAAAATAAAATGTGGACAAAATAATCGTAGCCCCGTCGGTACTCGCAGCTGACTTTGCTAATCTGCAGCGTGACATCGAAATGATCAATGAAAGTGAAGCTCAATGGGCACATATTGATATAATGGACGGGATGTTTGTCCCGAACATATCCTTTGGAATGCCAGTCGTAGAAGCTATTCAAAAGCATTGTAAAAAGGTGATGGATGTGCATTTAATGATCTTGCAGCCCGAAAGATATATTGAGAGATTTATAGAACTTGGCGCTGAAGTAATCTCTGTACATATTGAAGCTAGCCCGCATTTACATCGGGTAATTCAACAAATAAAAGCTTTGGGCTGTAAGGCAGGAGTGGCCTTGAACCCTCATACACCTATTAGTACTCTGGAGGATATATTGCCAGAGGTTGATGTGGTCAACCTGATGTCAGTAAACCCGGGTTTTGGGGGCCAGCAGTTCATACCATCCACTTTGCAAAAAATAAGAAAATTGAGGGAAATGATTAATTCCCAAAACCTCAATGTCCTGATAGAAATTGATGGCGGTGTAAATAAAGACAATGCTGCCCAAATCATAGAAGCTGGAGCAAACGTGCTTGTAGCAGGAAATTTCGTTTTTAAATCACCTGATCCTTTGAAGGTTATTTCTTCATTAAGACACCTTCCAGCTAAATAAAGATATCGGCAAGATTTTTGAATACCTCCACTAAGCTGCTCATGCAAAGTGGACCTGACGGCAAAAAAGAATGATAACATATAAAAACAAAATCTATAATAAAATGAAAACCAATCTCAAACTTTGTTGCTTATTCGCATCTATTATTTTTTTAACAAATTGTGCCAAACGAACAGTGACGAGGGTTAGCCCCGACCAACAAATCGACTTAAGCGGTAATTGGAATGATACAGACTCTAAACTGGTCGCTGAGGAAATGACAAGAGATATGATGGCGAGAACTTGGAGAAATGA
>DASVUU010000472.1:0-3053 GCA_036386935.1 Cytophagaceae bacterium
ATTTAACAAAAAATAAATTTTGTTTGCACTCAACAATTGGGAAAAACCTTATAAGAGAATTAAGTTAGGCGGCATTACTTGCGACAGCATGGACTACTATAATTCAGAAGCGCATACTAGCATGGTCTTTTTACCGAAACGTGAGGAGGCTAAGCAATATATCGGCTTCTTTCACACTGGTGCATACCAAGAGTCATTAGGCGGATATGGTGGTATACAACACTGCTTGCTTCCGGCTCCTAAACACGTATTGATAAGTAGAAACGAGAACGGGGAGATTGAAACCACGCTCTTTGCTCCAGAGCAAAAGGCAGAATCTATGTTGAAGATATTGGGTTACGCGAAGTAGGCAATTATAGGTCTTCAAAAAAATCCCTCGTTTACTAAATTTTGATAGTCGACGAGGGTTTTTTACAAGATATTTTTTACATTTTATTATGTACATAGTCATCTGTCAAAACATGACCCTGACAATTAACTGCTTCGATTAATATAGATTCATTAAAGACATCAATATTTACTTTGTCTATTGTAAAGCAATCCCAATGTATTTTTACTTCCCTGTGATTGTCGTCCAAGTCTGAAATGACGTCCCAGTGGTCTTCTCCTTCGCCTGTTAGAACATCTCCCACACGAGGAATAAACTGCAATTCCTTTAATTTTTTTTCAACGGTTAATAGTTCAAGGTGATGAAAGAAGCCTTGATGCTTTACTTTTGCTATTACTTTAAAATTAAACTTGCCCATAACGTACAAATCACTTTTTAGAGCAAAATGTTCATATTTACACGTCCGCAAGGCTTCTCGATAAGATAAATTCAGTTGCCTCCCAAAGATCCTTGCATTGAAAAGTAGATTTGACATTTTCATCTATTTCATCCACCAAAATAGTTTTCAGCCCAAGCTTCGCTGCTGGTACCAAGTCTCTTGCTTTGTCACCCACCATCCATGAGGCGTGAACGTCTACATTGAATTTAGCTATCGCCTTCTCAAACATCAATGAATCAGGCTTTCTCGTAAGGCATTCACTATCGTAGTCGGGATGGTAAGGAGCATAATAAAGTCCATCTATAATGCCACCACATGCTTCCTGCAAAGCATCATAGCAAAGTTTTACAGCATCAGAGGTATATAGACCCTTCGCAATGCCCGACTGATTTGTTATTATCACTAGCAGATATCCTGCGTCCTTCAATAGTTTCAGGGCCTCGGGTACTTTATTAAGAATAATGTGATCTTCCAACTTATACACATAATCCACTTTATCTTTGTTCAATACGCCATCTCTGTCCAAAAAAACACACTTATTCATACTTAATCTTTTATTCTCACTATGGTATGCAATTATATTCTTGTTATTGCTAATAGGTTTTTAAATTAGCAATAAATTCTAAGAGACTATACATTTTCTGCCTATGATCTGCATTATTGGTGGAGGTATTTCAGGACTGACTACAGCTTTTTATTTACAGAAAGCAGGGCTAGAATATTGTGTTTTAGAGGCTGGCTCAAGGCCAGGCGGTTATATCACCACGTATAAAGACAAAGATTATATTTTAGAAGAAGGTCCAAACTCCTTGTTAATGGATGAGGCTACCTTTGAGTTTATAAAAGAAATCGGTCTGGAATCTGAGATCGAATTTGCTAAACCAGTCAATAAAAAGAGATATATTTTTAAAAATGGTTATTACCAGGCTCTTCCAAGCAATCCTATTAGCCTGGTTGGTTCTAATTTTTTTAGTTGGACCACAAAATTTAAAATATTTAGAGACCTTTTCGGCTCTTCGAAGGCCACTAAGAGCGAGTCTACCAATAAAGCGCTCACTCTCCACGATTTCTTTCTTGAAAAGTTTGGGGAGGAGGTCGTCGAGTATGCGCTTCAGCCTTTTATAGCCGGCATCTACTCTGGGGATCCAAAAAAGATATTGACTCACCTCACGTTTCCATCCCTCCTCGAGTACGAAAACAAGTATGGAAGTTTGATAAGGGGATTGGTGAAAAATGCAGGTGCACGGAAAAGATCAATAACATTTAAGAATGGCATGCAATCATTGCCGGAAGCGATTGCCCAAGGTTTAAATATTAAGTACCGTACTTGTGTAGAAGATATTTCGCATGAAGACGGGAGATATTTAATTTCAACAAATCAAGGCAGCGTTATAGCAGATAGATTAGTCATAGCCACTACAGCACATACTGCTTCAAATTATCTAAAAAACTTATTGCCGGAAATCTCAACATTACTTTCCTCTATTCATTACCCACCAATGTTGGTGGTCCACAGCATTTATAAAACTACACAGGTCACTAAGAAACTGGAAGGGTTTGGTGGACTTAATCCTGCGAAAGAGAATCTATTTACGGCTGGCAGCATTTTTTCAAGCACTATATTCAACGATAGGTGTCCAAACGATGAAGTTTTATTTACCACCTTTATTGGAGGAAGTTTATTTGAAGAGGCAGTGCTTCTGAAAGATACAGCGGTGTTAACTAGCGTTCACAAGGAACTTTCGCAAAATTTTGTAATCGAAGGGTCTCCATTATTGCAAAAAATCTTTAGGTGGGATAAGGCAATTCCACAATATGATGTAAATTTAGATAAGCTGACAACAGCGATAGAGAAACAGGAAAGTAAGAATTTATATGTATGCGCCAATTGGTACAAAGGAGTTTCACTGGGAGATTGCATAAAAAAAGGAAGAGCAACTGCCGAGAATATTTACGTACATAGTCCTAAGTAATTGTTTTTACAAAACATAGATTGCATCTTTGAAACATTAAAATTTTTAAATCTTGCAAAAGGCATTAGTAATAATACCCACCTACAATGAAAAGGATAATATAGAGCCTATCATCCGCAAAGTATTTTCTCTTTCCCAGCCATTCGATCTGCTCATCATTGACGATGGATCACCTGATGGTACCGCCGATATCGTGAAATCGCTTATCATTGAATTTCCTCAAAGACTATTTCTAGAACAACGCAAAGGAAAACTAGGCTTAGGTACAGCTTATATCCACGGTTTCAAGTATGCCTTAAAAAAGGGATATCAA
>DASVUU010000473.1:0-5311 GCA_036386935.1 Cytophagaceae bacterium
AACAATACTAGAACCTTGTACACCCATTATCAATCCGACTCCTGTATAGGAATTGGCTACTACATTACCAGTTCCATAAACTGACGATTGAGCTCCTGTTGCAGTCAGAGTTCCCTTTACAATAAAGGAGCCATTAACCTCAAAATCATTACTTTGATTCATATTTGTAACGTCGCCATTGATAATCAAAGTCCCACCCGACTCAATTACGACCTTACAATCCTTCTCAAAAACTGCCTTTTCTCCAACATCCCCAGCTTCACCAATGGTCAAAGTTGCTCCTGATTTGACATATAAAATTCCCGCTTGGTTTAAAGTTAACTTGCCTCCAAAGGATCCATTTGCATAAAAAATCATTGTGCCCGTTGTATTATTATCGCCCAGCACCAGGTTATAATCGGCACCACCGGCGGGATCAGTTATAGCCGCATTGATTGTATAATTGCCCAAACAATTAATATTGGAACTTATAGTAAGCGGGTTGTTCACGTTTACCGCGCCGCTAGCCGCAGGGACAGCATTTGTGTTCCACGAACTTGATGTACTCCATGAGGTTGCAGATGATGTTGTTGATTGACTGCGACCCGTATCTACAAAGCCAAAGAAAATCAGAATCAATAAACATAGTTTTGAAATTGATACTACAGAGGAATTATTTTGTATGTTGTACATATTAGATGTTTGAACCTATACAAAATACGGGGGGCAAAAGGGCAGGAATTTAGAGATCGCTGAGTTCGCGATTTTCACCGCCCACTTTAAAAAAAATACCGTTGACCTTTGATTGCCTCGGGGAAACCTAGAAGAATAAACCTTTAATTAGAATAATCAACGGACCAACTTTCTATCACTTTTTTACTACTAACAACTTAAAGTCTTCGACTACAGATGATAGCGAACTGATAACTTGTACAATATCTGAATAAACCGTATCATCAAATTTATCGCTCTTATAATATTCAAGATTTCGAATACTCTCAATAATACTTTTGATTCCCATCATTTGAATATTTGGCTTCAATTTGTGGGCAGTTTCATTTAATGCTTTTAGATCATTATTTCGAAATGCTTCCTCCAAGTTAGAGGTCATTGGGGGTACTGTTCGGATGAAAGTTTCCAACAACATCAACTTTAGGTCATTGTTATCAAATTGATTTAGAAATTGGAGATCAAACAAAGGGGGCGAAGGGTGATTGTTCAAATTGTGGAAATCAAAAAATGAATAATTGGCCGTGATAGTAACGGAAAATAGCTGTTGAAGTTGAATTATAAGGTTTTTATCAACGAAAGTAGATGATCTTTAAAAGAATTACTTATTGGTAATTTATCAGACTTAATAATGACCTCGTTATTAATAATCTTTTCGATTTTATCTAAGGCTACAATATACGACCGGTGGATCCGGGAGAATAATTTAGGATTCAAGGCCTCCTCAATTTCCTTCATTGTCGTACTCACCACATGCTTAGTATGTAAGGTGTGTACTTTCACATAATCTCCATATGCTTCAATATATAAGATTTCAATAATATTAAGTCTCACCATTTGACCATTCACCTTTACAAAATAACTGTCATCGTAAGCTTTGTCGGCCCCATTTTTATGATTAAACGTCAACTTTTTGCAGGCTTTAAGAAATCTGTCATAAGGCACAGGCTTTAAAAGATAATCTGCAACATTGGTTTCAAAGGCCTCTATTGCATGCTCTAGTGACGAGGTTGTCATTATGACCTTTGGGGGATTGTCAAGGCTTTTTACAAGCTCTAAGCCGGTCACCATTGGCATGTGTATATCAGTAAAAAGCAGGTCGATTTCGTTTTCCTGAAGATAATTTATAGCGTCCAATGGATTAGTAAATGAGGCCACGAGGTTTAAACTTGGGGTATTTGTGATATACCCACCTAGTAAACTTATTGATAATTCATCATCATCAACGACTACGCATCTAATTTTTGCTGTGGAATTTTTCACTGAATTTAAATTGGTTAGCTGAGCTTATCTCAACATACGAAATGTTTAATATTCTTGACGAAAAATTCGACACACAAGCATTATCTAACTTCTAATGCCTCATATAATACCTCTATCGTATGTTGCGCTCTCCTGCCAGTACCATCTTTTATTTGATGCCTACAGCTTGTGCCAGGCGCAGCAATAATAGTCTCTGCTGTTGCCTTCCTTATAGCGGGAAATAAGATAAGTTCTCCAATCTTCAAGGATACATCATAGTGTTCTTTCTCATAACCAAAAGAGCCAGCCATTCCACAGCATCCTGATGGGATTACTTCAACTTTATAATTAATAGGTAGTGACAATATTTTTCTAGAATGGTCTACGGAAGACAATGCTTTTTGGTGGCAATGCCCATGTAATTTTATTGATCGAGGTTCTTTTGTAAAGCTGGCAGGCGTGACGAGGCCTTCTCCTATTTTTTGTGCGATGAACTCGTCCACCAAGAGACAGTTTTTGGAAATCCTCTCTGCATCGCCTTTAAGTTCATCCCCTACCAATACAGGGTATTCGTCTCTAAAAGTGAGTATGGCTGAGGGTTCAATTCCTAATAGAGGAGTTCGGTCTGTGATTAGGTCCTTAAAGATCTTTACATTTTTAATGGCAACTTTCTTGGCGGCCCTCAATAGCCCCTTGGATATAAATGTTCTGCCACTTTCCATATGATCCACTAGCTTAACATTGAAGCCTAAAGAAGTGAGCAATTTTATAGTCTTGATGCCAATATCCGACTCATTGTAGTTTGTGTATTCATCGCAAAAAAGGTAGACTTCACCTTTTACCACGTGTTTGGTGAGAAGCTTATCGCTGTGTTTCTTTGCCCATTTAGAAAGGGTAACAGGAGAAAGCAATGGCAGAGGCCGCTGAGGCGCTATATTTAAAATCTTCTTTAATATTCCTCCTGTAAATGAATTGGACATGAAAAAATTTGCCAATCCTGGCCAATTTGAATTAATCGAATTAGCAAGGGAGAAATTACCTATCATAAGCGCTCGGAGCGGAACTCCATTCGCATCGTAATATTGCTGAAGAAACTCTGCCTTCAATTTCGCAACATCGACGTTAGACGGACATTCCGATTTGCAACCTTTACAAGAGATGCAGAGATCCATCGTGTCATAAATCTCCTTATGATTGAATTTGTTGGGTTTGATGGAACGTGTCAGAAATTCTCTTAAAACGTTAGCTCGACCCCGCGTTGTATCCTTTTCACTTTTTGTAACCATGTAGCTAGGACACATCAAACCCCCAATTACATGAGATTTCCTGCAATCCCCCGATCCATTGCATTGCTCCGCAAGTCTCAATATCCCGTGTGTTTTTGAGAAGTCTAGGACTGTATCAAACACATTCGTCTGCTGATTTGATTCATACCTCAAAAATTCATTCATTTTCGGTGTATTCACAATCTTTCCAGGATTCAGGATATTGTTTGGATCCCAGACTCGCTTGACCTCTTCAAGAATTTTGTAATTCTTCTCACCAACCATTTTCTTGATAAATTCTCCACGCACCCTTCCATCCCCATGTTCCCCGCTAAGTGAACCCCTATATTTTTTTACCAAAGTAGCCACCTCATCTGTAATGGTATAAAACATTTTCCTGTCCTTTTCGACTTTCAGGTCCAGTATGGGACGTAAGTGTATCTCCCCATCACCTATATGGGCATAGAATACGCAGTTCATATTGTGCCCTTTCAAAATATCTTGAAACTCCCGTATAAAAAAGGGTTGATCTTCTACAGCAACCGCCGTATCCTCAATACAAGCCACAGCTTTCGGGTCGCCTGGTACATTTGCCAATAAACCTAAACCTGCTTTTCTCAAGGACCACACCTTCGCACAATCGCTTCCATGTATTACCGGAAAGTGGTATCCCAAACCGTTAGCACGCATTTCTGCTTCCATTCGCAGTCCAGTCTCTTCATTTTCCTTTGGGGTAGGCAATGCAAATTCTACGACTAATAAGGCGCCTGGGTCACCTTGAACGAAAAATCTATTTTTTTGCTGCTCTATATTCTGCTTCGTACACTCGAGAATGATATCATCTATGAGCTCGCAGGAGGATGGTCTATATTTTAGTGCTATTAAAGTAGCCCTGGTCGCTTCCTCAATGGTGTTTAAGTGAACAGCGACGAGAGATTTCTCCTTAGGGAGTATGTCTACCAAGTTTATCTTAATCTCTGTCGTGAAGGCCAGTGTGCCTTCTGAACCAGCCAACAGTTTACAAAAATTAAATTTTCCTTTTGCTCCATCCGTGAATACTTCAGTTTCTAGGAGTACGTCAATTGCATAGCCGGTATTCCTGCGCTTAACAGAGGGCTTAGGAAATTCATCTCGTATCTCCTGGGCGACCTCCTTGTTAGATAACAAAGTTCTAAAATGTCTGTAGATGGTATTCTCAAGCTTATCGCCTTTACACTTTTCCTCAAACTCCTCTTTTGTTAAACTGCCAAAAGTAGCCTCCGATCCATCGCTCAGGATCGTCTTTAGTTCTAATAAATGATCCCTCGTCGAACCATATAGGATAGATCTAGAACCGCAAGAATTGTTTCCCACCATCCCACCAATCATGCAACGGTTAGACGTAGAGGTCTCAGGACCGAAGAACAATCCAAACGACTCCAAGTGTTTATTCAATTCATCTAACACTACTCCTGGCTGCACCCTTGCCCACTTCTCCTCCTTATTTACCTCTAGAATTTTGGTCCAATCCATTGAGACATCCACAACTATCCCTTTACCTACCACTTGACCCGCCAAAGATGTACCGGCGGTGCGAGGAATAAGCGAAGTATTGTAGGTGTTCGCAAAAGCCACAAGCCTCTTTATATCATCTACCGATTTTGGTCGAGAAACGGCAAGCGGCAGTTCTCTATAAACAGAGGCATCCGTCGCGTAAAGCGTTTTCATTGTAGAATCTGTAAATAAATCTCCTTCTAGGCTAGATTTTAGCTCCTCAAGTTTTGCAAGCATAGCAATGGCACATTTATAAGTAGAACATAAAGTTACTCGCTTTGGACTTAATTTTTAAGAAATATATTGGATAGTTAGAGCTGCAAAAAATGAAACTTTTGGGCGTACCCTTTCACGAAAAGTGAAAGGTCGCGCTGTACACTATACTCCTCGCCTCCTTGCGTCGGCTGTGGGGTACCGCTTCCATCGCTTACGCAGGTATGCTTCGTTATTGCATCCCTTTACGACTAATAAAATACTTTCAAATCCATAAAAAAAGCCTTCGATAAAATCATCGAAGGCTTTTTTATTAAGATATTAAAATGTCTCTACAAATTCTCTGACTT
>DASVUU010000474.1:0-5414 GCA_036386935.1 Cytophagaceae bacterium
AATATCAACCCCAAAAAGCTAAGGATAATAATGTGTCCCGCTGTAATATTTGCGAATAACCTAACCATTAGAGAGAATGGTTTGGTAAACAATCCAATAAATTCTAATACTATCATCAATGGTCGTAGAGGCAAAGGAACACCTGGCGTATTGAAGACGTGTCCCCAATAAGTTTTATTTCCACTGACGTTTGTAATAATAAATGTAAGAAGGGCTAAAAATAAGGTTACCGCTATGTTTCCAGTAAGATTGGCTCCTCCCGGGATTAGTCCTAGTAAATTGTTAAACCAAATAAAGAAGAAAATGGTAAGTAAATAAGGCAGGAATCTTTCATACCTTGGTCCAATTGAAGGCCTTGCGATATCATCTCGGACGAACATGATAATCGGCTCGAAAAATGATTGTATCCCTTTCGGTGCCTTTCCTTTATTTTTCTTGTATGAAGCAGCTATGGAGATAAAGATAGTCAAGAGTAGAAGAGCACTAATAAAAAGGGACGCAACGTTCTTTGTAATTGATAAGTCATATACTGGGCTTCCTTCCCCCTTATGTGCCAAGCCATAAATATACCTACCCAACTCTGTAGTTTGTAGATTACCATGTTTGTCCAATTGGTATCCTAGGTGATCTTCTCCGTGAGAAAGTTTCGATGACGAAAAGATTTCCAATCCCCTGTCAGAATATAAAATTATTGGAAGTGGAATAGAATAATGGTGATGACCTACTGTCGCGAAATGCCACTCGTGAGCATCGCCTATGTGATGAGTTATTAATTCTCCTGCGTTAAAAGATTCTTCTTCTTCGATCCCTTCCTCAATTGTATGTTCTTGACAAAAAGCTACTTGGCTTACAAAAAGGAAGGCTAGAAGAGAATACTTTTTAAGAAATCTTGTTAGTTGTCCCATTGCTTTTTAAATCGGGACGCAAGTTACGTAACAAGTGATAAATTTCAAACGAAGTGTATAGCAAATACAAAATAAAAAAATTAACGACCAATATTACTTCATTTCCTACCTTCAAGTAAAAACAAACGAATATAAAAATAAGGTGAAAAAAAAACCTTAAGACCATTGTGCCCATATAATATAGGTGAAAATCCTGTTTAAATTTCAACCCCAATGACGAAATAAAGCAGCTTATTAAAGAAATCATAAAGAAATATCCCTGAAGCATCCATATAAGATTATGGAGAATTTTTACTTCGTAGAAATCTAACACCGCAATTGAAGCAGTTATTACCAAAAATATTGGAAGGAATGTTCTAATAAATAATTTCAAGGAATCAACGATTACTGGTAAGACTTTTTATTAGCAAATATAAAGATCCCACTACAGCAAGCAGCATAAGTCCTATAGTGAACCAAGGATTGACAGTCTTAAAATGATGATCGAGTTTGAATCCAAGCCATGCGGCAAGGCATAGCGTTGCTATCATTTGAAAAGCAAAGCTAGAATATTGAATGTAGCTGTTAAGCTGTCCTTTCTTTTTGTCTGGTATTTTGTTGCTCTCCAATTTGTATTTCTTTAACTACCGCACCCATTTTACATAAGCCATTAAATGACCCACCAGATTCGACGACCATTTTATTTGTTATGATGTCACCGTTTACCGTGCCTGTCGGCTTAAGCGTAAGCAATTCTGATACCTCTATTGTCCCTTTTATCTCGCCGGCCACCTCTGCATTCTGCGCCCAAACGTTTCCTTCGATTACCGAAGACTCTCCAACTGCAATTTTTGCTTTACACTTTATATTTCCAATAACTTTTCCTTCAACCCTTATGTTGCCAATTGTTTCAATATTACCCTCCAGTACCGTTCCCTGTGCAATGATGGTACTTTGATTGCTCATCAATTCTATTTCCTTCTTTGACTCTTTTTTTATTTCTCCTTTTTTGAACATGTCATTATGGTTTGGTGGAAAATGGGGTTAAAAGTAGGATTCAATTTACGAAAAATTGCATTATTTGTTTAAAAAAAAAGATATCACCTTTTCGTCGACTCCGAGTCTAATTTCATAGGAGTTGAACCGTCCAATATTTCTTTGAAACGGTGGATGTATTTGTCTTTCCGATTCACTTCTAATGCTAATGAATCAACCTTAGCTGACAACATCATGATTTTCTTATTGGCTTCAAGTTCTATCTCTTTAGGGTTGTATAAATATGACAGTAAGGTGTTCATTATATAGAAACTTATTAGGGATAAAATGATTAATATTGTAATGAAGAAAACAATTAGTTTGGCATAAGTAAGGCTAAAAGTCCTTTTCTCAGCAAAATTTTCTTCATTACGAATAATTAAAATAAATCTATTCGTTAACCAACTATACAGAGTTTTTTTATACTTCAACGCTTTAAATTTAACCCAAAGTAGTATTATTAAAACTTTTACACAATCGGTTTTTCAAAAATGAGGTTTCAACTACTATATAGCAAGGGTTTTTCGATCTTCTTTATCTTGCTTACCATGTATCTACTTACTGGATGCTCCCAGGAGAAGAATACTCTATTTAGCAGAACCTACCATAATACTACTGCTCACTACAATGCGTATTTCCTCGCGAGGGAAAGAATGAAAGAGGTAGATTTTACTTTATGGCAATCTCACAAAGATGACTATACAGGAGTTATTGAGATATATCCAACCCTTCTCAAGGAAAAGAGACAGGCAATTACCTCAAACTTAGAAGACATTATTAAAAAAGCTGCGCTGCCTGTTACTAAACATAAAAACAGCAAATGGGTAGATGACAGCTATATTTTGTTAGGCAAGGCACGACTTTACCAGGGAGATTTCAAGCTTGCATCAGAGACGTTCAAATACGTCAATACTAAGGGCGAAGATATAAATGCTAAACATCAAGCTTTAGTATTTTTAATGAGAACTTATATTGATTCGGCAAGCTTTGACAATGCAAATACTGTGTTTGACTATTTGGCAAAGCAAAAGCTAAACAATGACAACCTAAGAGATTTCCTTTTTGTAAAGGCTTATTACCATGCACGGCTTGATGAATTTAATAAGATGCCTGGCTATTTGGAACAAGCCATACCGTTCATCAAAAGGAAAGAATATAAGGCGAGAATACACTTCATCATTGGCCAGATTTACCAATTGATGAATGCAGAAAAGGAGGCCTATAAAAACTATACTAAAACATTAAAGAACAATCCACCTTATGAGCTTTCCTTTTATACCAAGCTTAATCTGGCTCAAGTAACCGAACTCTCTAAGAGCAATGATAAAAAGAGGATCCAAAAATATTTTAAGAAGCTTTTGAAAGACAAGAAGAATGTCGAGTATAAAGACAAGATATATTATGAGATGGGCATGTTTGAGTTTAAACAGGGAAATGTTCCACCTGCGATAAAATATCTGGAGACATCCTTGCAACAGAAATCGACTAATACCTTTCAAAAATCACTTACCTACTTGAGGATGGGTAAAATTTACTACGAAAATGTAAAGAATTTCGAATTGGCAAAACTGTACTACGATAGCACCGTAGCTATATTGGATCCAAAAAATAAAAACTTCAAAGCCATTTCTGAAAGACAAAAGGTCCTAGCTGACTTTGTCAAGCAGCTGCGAATAGTTAGGCTGGAGGATAGTTTACAGAAAATAGCAAAATTAGACTCTGCATCGCTCAATAGACTTATTGAAAAGGTAATTGCTCAAGAAAAAGAGGCAGAAAAATTACAAGAAGCGAGGGAGAAAGCCTTAGAAGAAAGGAGCAAGGGAGTGGCGACCACGCAAGAGGATAATCTAGATTTTTCTGGGAAAAAGTGGTATTTCTATAACAGCACCCTTATAGCTGCCGGAAAAAAAGATTTTGAAAAAAAATGGGGAAAGAGGATTTTAGAGGACAATTGGAGACGTTCCACAAAAGACAACTCAAATAATTTTAATACCGAACCATCTGCTGCAGATACAAGCAATTTAAACGCATCGCTTGCAAAAGATTCGATCAAAGAGGCTCCGATAGATGTTATGGCCAACTATAAAAAGGACATTCCCTATACGCAAGCTCAAGTGGACTCATCTAATAGCAGGTTAAGCAAGGCAATGTATAACCTTGGAAAAATTTACAATCAAAAATTAGAAGAACAACAAAATGCGGCGGTTACATTTGAAACGTTTTTAACCAGGTTTCCTACACACGACAAGACACCTGAGGTAATGTACTTCCTATATCTCATTTATACCGAGGCTAAGGACGCAAAGGCAGATGTATATAGAGATAAATTATTCACAGAATACCCTAATTCTCTTTATGCCAGACTGATTAAGAACCCAAATTATTTGAGAGACAGCAAAGAAGCAAATCAGAGAGCTGCTTCTATGTATAAAGTTGCCTATGAAATGTATACGTCCGGACAATACTCTTCAGCGGATTCCTTAATAAGTATGATCAATTCTACCTATCCAGAAAATGACATTCACGATAAGTTGGCTTTACTGAAAATTATTATAGTAGGTAAAACAAAAAATGCACTCGTATACAAAGATCAACTTCAGGCCTTCGTACAGAAAAACCCTAAAAGTGATTTAGTGCCTAAGGCAAATGAACTGATAGTTGCTACAGACAGATTTATAGAAGGCAAAACTAAGAAGGGTCGAAGTATTGATTCTTTAGCGATTCAGTACAAAACCAATTTCAACGAAGGCCATAGTGTCGGATTTTATGTTTCTAAATCCAAGAAACAAAAAGAGATACTGAAGGATATCAATGCTTTCAATAGGTCGGAGGATAATTATAAAAAACTCAAGTCAAGTGTGGTGAATCTAAACGATACTATTTCTGTTTTTCTTGTCAATGGAATGGTTGATAAAGATGATGCGAAAAGATATCTCATTTTTTTAAAGAATGAGAAGAATATGCAGGCAGACGTTTCAGATATCGCAAATAGTATTTTTGTTATTTCAGAATCGAACATTCCTCTTTTAGTAAAATCTAAATACATTCAAGGATATATAAATTTTTATAGGGAAAACTACTAATACCCCTCAATACAGCTGATTCAATTATGTCTAATAAAAAAGAAAGTGCAGGCTTCGGCAGATTCATAAAAGTCTTATGGATTGCTTTTGCTTCTGGATTTGTATTAATAGGATTGTATATCTTTTTGGTTTCGATCAATTTTCTGAATCTTTTTGGCGATATGCCAAGTCTGGAGATTTTAGAAAATCCAAGAAGTGAGGTGGCATCTGAACTTTACACTGAAGACAATGTGATGATTGGAAAATATTTTCGGGAAAATAGAACTCCCGTAGAATATGAAGACCTTTCTCCTAATCTGATAAATGCTTTAAAAGCTACGGAAGATTCTAGATTTGAAAGTCATTCTGGCATAGATTTTACATCATTACTACGTGTCTTTTTTAAGACGATCATTTTACGTCAAAGTAATGC
>DASVUU010000475.1:0-1829 GCA_036386935.1 Cytophagaceae bacterium
CGACATTTTAGGGAAGAATTTGAATACCATGCTAAGTTTCCAGGTAAGGTTGCTAACAGTCCTTATGCTCACTTAGATGATTATAAAAAAGAAAAAGCAGCAGTGGTGGCCTAACTAGGGTTATTAAAATTGTAAACATAAAACTCTTTTAGGTTTAGTAGTATTGGAACCTATTTTGGAAGGAAAATATAAATGAAAGTTACAATAGATGGAACTGATGTAGAAGTAGCTGATGGCACCACGATCCTCAATGCCGCTCGTGCTATTGGGGGTGATTTGGTCCCGCCTGCTATGTGCTATTATTCCAAACTCAAAGGAAGTGGGGGTAAATGTCGAACATGCTTAGTAAAGGTGACTCAAGGGTCGACTAAAGATCCGAGGCCCATGCCAAAGCTTGTTGCATCTTGCTCCACTCCCGCTATGGATGGAATGGTGGTCCAAAACCTAACGTCTCCAGAAGTAATAGAGGCGAGAAAAGGTATAGTTGAAATGCTTTTAATAAATCACCCACTTGATTGTCCGATTTGTGATCAAGCAGGGGAATGTAGCTTGCAAGATTTAGCATTTGAGCACGGATCTGCCCGCACGCGGTACGAGGAAGAACGCCGTAAATTTGATAGGATTGATATAGGCGACAAAATACAACTCCATATGACGAGATGTATTTTATGCTATCGTTGTGTATATACAGCCGATCAAATAACAAATAAAAGAGTTCATGGTGTGCTCAATCGAGGCGATGCCGCAGAAATTGGTACATATATTAAAAACGTAATTGACAACGATTTCTCAGGCAACGTGATAGATGTTTGCCCTGTAGGAGCGTTGACAGATAAGACTTTTAGGTTTAAAAGCAGAGTATGGTTTGTAAAGCCTATGAATGCTCATAGAGATTGTCCTAAGTGCTCTGGGAAAGTAGCAATTTGGTTGCATGGTGATGAAGTATATCGAGTAACCGGTAGAAAAGACCAGTATGCGGAAGTAGAAGAGTTCATATGCAATGATTGTCGCTTTGAAAAAAAGCATAAAGATGATTGGGTAATTGAAGGCCCACGTCCAATGGAACGCTGGTCTGTTTTGGGACATAATAAATATAAAATAGGTACAACAAAAGTAGAAGCGCCAAAGAAAATTGGGTATGGAAATATTACTGATTGATAAGATTTTTTTAATAGTTATAATCTTTACCATTTCGTTGGTTGTAGCTATGTACAGTACCCTTGCCGAAAGGAAGGTATCAGCTTTTTTGCAGGACAGAATTGGTCCGAACAGAGCTGGTGTATTTGGTGTATTTCAGCCACTTGCTGACGGTGTAAAATTCTTTTTTAAGGAAGAAATCATACCGACTCATGCGAATAAAACATTATTTATTTTAGGTCCATCTATCTCAATGCTTACTGCCTGTATGACCAGTGCAGTGATTCCTTGGGGTACAAGCCTCTACCTTTTTGGTAGGAATATCTCCTTGCAGGTTACAGACATCAACATTGGGATATTATATGTCTTTGCCGTAGTCTCCATTGGTGTTTATGGCATTATGATCGGAGGCTGGGCTTCAAACAATAAGTTCTCTTTGCTCGGGGCTTTAAGGGCTTCATCGCAAATGATTAGTTATGAAATTGCAATGGGGCTTTCCATTATCGCTCTAGTAATGATGTCTGGGTCAATGAGTCTAAATGAAATTGTCGCACAACAGCATGGTTTTAATTGGAATATCTGGTACCAGCCAGTTGGATTTCTAATTTTCTGCACCTGCGCATTTGCCGAGTGTAATAGAACTCCATTTGACTTAGCAGAGTGCGAAGCTGAGCTTGTTGGTGGATACCATA
>DASVUU010000476.1:0-3788 GCA_036386935.1 Cytophagaceae bacterium
ATTGTATATGAATATTTGATCAAGTTCACGGATGACCCATATGTAATTGAGACTTTAAAGTTTTTAATGACTAGAGAAATTGCCCACTACCAAATGTTCGAAGCAGCACTTGACACTATAAAACCAAACTTTCCTCCAGGCGTTGTACAGGGTGATCCGCGCTTTAGCAATACCTATTTCAACATGTCAAATGGATCAAATATACGAGGACCTTGGAATGAGGGAAAATCCACTGGGCTCGGAGAAAATTGGCAATACATTGCAGACCCTATCAAGCACGTGATTGAAACTGAGGGATTGACATTAACTAAGCCTGAAGGTACTTCGCGAACAGAGGAATCGACCGAAGAGCATGACAAAGCATTGGGAAATTTGAGGAGTAATGAAATAAATGAATCTATGCCTATGTCCGACATGCAATGGTCTACCTATCCGGAACACGGATTGAAAAGAGACAAAAAGGAAAAGCAAGTAAAGTAGAATAAATGGAAAATAGTAAGAATGAAGGAGGTGTTGAAATAACCTATTATACAGATCCACTTTGCTGTTGGAGCTGGGCAATGGAACCGCAATGGAGGAAATTGCGCTATGAATTTAGGGGCAAAATAGCTTGGAAATATAAGATGGGCGGCCTGATTCCAAACTGGAATAATTATAATGATACTGTTTTCTCTATCACAAGGCCAGCTCAGATGGGACCAATGTGGATGGAGGCTCAGCAGATTTCCGGAATGCCTATGGAAGATCGAATTTGGATCACCAACCCTCCTTCCTCTTCTTACCAAGCTTGTATAGCGGTAAAATGTGCGGAAATGCAATCTCTAGAGGCTGCTGAAATTTACCTTCGGCACCTGAGAGAGGCAGTGATGCTGAGAGGTATAAATATCTCTAACCAGAAAACTCAGATCCAGCTGGCGGAGGAACTATGTAATAAGCTTCCAATGATTTTTGATAGTAAAATATTCATCAAACGGTTAATTGAGGAGGAAGGAATTCCGCTGTTCCAGGATGACCTACAAAAGGCCAGATATTTCAATATATCACGCTTCCCAACGCTTGTATTCTCGATGCCGAAAAGACCTTCTATTCTTTTGATTGGGTACAGGCCGTACGAATCTTTAAGACAAGCCTTGCTGAGGATTGCACCGGAATTGGAGCCGCTTGATATGTTGAGTAATGATAAATATCTAAACTATTGGGGTTCGATGACGGAGAGAGAGCTTGATGAAATAAAAGTGAATACTGGTGTTGCTTAGTAAGACCAGGTATTAGCAGGTATTTCAAATAGTTAGTGTCAATCAGATTTGATTTATAAGGCAAACATCATTGTAAAATAAGGAACAATGAGAGGTTCTTAGGTAAGTAAAAAAGTTAATCCGAGATTTCTACTAAATCCTGATTACTCAGTAGGTCTAATGCCTGGTGAAGGCGATCCATCAGGATTTTTTTCATGCGGCTATTTGTCGTATTTCCGCATGTAACCCAAATAAGTTTTGGAGGGCTTCCTAATCTATGGAACAACTGCACAAAATCTTCATCTTTGGTCATTACAATAGCCTTCATCTCCTTTGCAAGTTTAAAAATCTCAAAATCAGGCGATTGATTTAATCCTAAAAACGAGACGGACACTGATTTGACCTGAAAGGTAGCCTCAATCCAAGGGGCTAAATGTGGGGAGAGTTGTGCATCAATTATTATTGTCATGCAGCCTTTAAAATGGGATGGTCAATTCGGGACACAGCGAACAATAGACAAGCTTGAATATCACTAGCCTCAAGGTCCGGCATCTCATCCTGAATTTGATCAAAAGTCAATCCATGAGCAAGAAGCGAAAGAACGTCAGTAACTCTTATTCGCATACCTCTAATGCAAGGCTTACCTCCACAAATTTCTGTGTTAAATGTTATCCTTGATAAAATGTTCTCTGCCATAGTACATACTTATTTATCCCTAAAATAATCATTTTAACGTTAAAAAGGAACTACCGAAGGTAATCGACTTACATTTGTAGCTTGATCTGACCCGGCAAAACAGCCAATAATTTAATGTACTGGCTTCACTTGCATTATGTAAGTGGACGACCGAGGTTAGATGATTTTGTTCTGACAGGTTAATTGTCAACCTTGTTAAATCTAAATACTAAAAAGCTTCAGCCCTAATATTTAATCAAACTATATAAGTTCCGCGTAAGGGATTGAAGTGGTAGCCCGCGGTTTCGCTTTTCGCGAAACGAGGACTACAAACGGAAAGCCCGACCACCGCTTTTGCGGGGGTTACGCCCAAATGCATTTCCTAAGAGGAAGATTATTCCATTTCGAAGTCATTGGCGGTGACTTTCCTTTGGAGGTTTATTGGAAACGAACGGGAGAAGATAAGTGCTTTTACTTTTACATTGCCTTTTATATCTATCATAGCACTTTTGGTTAACATGAGGCCGGGAAGCTCAGAAATAATTTTGCTGACGTCTGGTTTTAAATTGATGACATAGTCCTGTTCTGACTTTTTAGGAAACACCAACTTGTCGCCTTCTACCTTTACTTTGCCCATGGAATTGCCATTGACAAATCCTTCCAGGTCATAGTCCTTTACCTTTATTTTGTATGTATTAGGGTTGGAAACTCTTAGCTTTACCTCAACGGTGGCCGACTGCATGTTAGCGTCTTTGATTTTTACGGATTGTATACCTTTTACCAAAACTGGCTTGTAAGAAATACAACTTTGGAGGCTGATAACGGCGAGGCAAAAAATAAGAAGATTTGCGATAGATAGTTTACAGGGGATTTGCATAAGAATTTGGGATGAATTTTTGTTTATAACCCGATTGTTTATGGAGGGTTTAGAATAATTATTTATGGACAGAATTTCAGTCTTCTGAAACAATCAATTCTGTTAATATTTTGGTCAAAGAAGGCTCGGCCTCTTTAGCCACCCGAAGGATATCGGCAAATTCTACTTCTTTCAGGTCTGTTGGGTCGCACTCGTCGGTCACCAGAGATAATGCAAATACTCTCATATTCATTTGCCGCGCGACAATCACTTCTGGAACGGTTGACATTCCAACGATGTCAGCTCCGATTATTCTAAGAAATTTGTACTCTGCCCTTGTTTCAAGATTAGGCCCATTGACAGCGACATATACTCCTTTGTGTATGCGTATATTTTCATGCTTAGCTATCTTCCAAGCCTTGTGGATGTAATCTGCATCATATGGTCTACTCATGTCGGGAAAGCGGGGTCCCATGCCATGGTCGTTTTTACCGATGAGCGGATTGGAGGTTTGCAAATTGATGTGATCGTGGATAAGGACAACATCGGCTTTTTTGTATTGTAGGTTTAGAGATCCGCTAGCGTTGGAAAGAAAAACGGACTTTGCACCTAGAAGCTTCATAATTCTGATAGGATAGGTGATTTCTTGCATGGTGTATCCTTCGTAAAAGTGAAAGCGTCCTTTCATTGCAACTACCTTTTTATTCCCGATGGTTCCGAAGACCAAGGTGCCTTCGTGTGACTCCACAGTGCTGATAGGAAAATGTGGAATATCTCTATAGGGGATTTCGACCTGCACGTTCATCTCCGCCACTAGGCCGCCAAGGCCTGTTCCAAGGACAATGCCTGCCTCTATTTCATCAGAGTGTAGGCCTTTTAAAAATTCTAAGGTTTGGTTATACTTTTCACTATTGCTCATTGGTACGTATTGATTTTACAATTTATTAACAAAACACAATTTTGAAAGTTAGAGAATTGCGGCGATAGCTCAGGCATAATGATCAAATTATGTTGATATACTT
>DASVUU010000477.1:0-9789 GCA_036386935.1 Cytophagaceae bacterium
ATACCTGTTTTCTTTCTTTTCTAAGGTACTATTATCGCACGCGGCCACTGATAAAACAGAGGCTGGGCTTGCCAAACTACTTCAACAGAATCCCTACTTTGTAAAGGATTATTTGATTGCAATTAAAGTTTTTGCTCCTAATCATACAGTTGCAATAATTGGTCATTTGCGTAAAGCAGATATTATGTCTAAAGGTATTGATGCGGTCAGCATTACAGAGGGTCAAATCCTCAAAGAATTGGTCTTTAAAATTCTTCATTAAGAATTGTTGAAAGATAAACTAACACTATAATTGTTCCTGTCCACGTTGTTAGTAGCGCTGGGGAGGATCCTTAATTTCAGATTGTTTAAATGTATGCGGTTCAAATATATAATTTTATTAATTTTTTTAGTGGCAGAAGTAGCCAATTCGCAAACCACTTTGATAAGAAGTTCGGACGATGCGAACTTTAGATCGGGCCTAGAGCTCTTTGACCAGGCGAAATATGGTCATGCTAGGATATTATTCGAAAAGTATATAGCCCAAAATGAGCAAAGCAATAAACGAATTGATGCGGAATATTATGTAGCCTATTCGGCCCTTAATCTTTTCCATGCAGATGCGGAGAAACTATTTAAAGATTTTATTGCTAAATACCCCTATCACAGCAAAGCATCCTCTGCCTATTATGACCTGGGTACTTTTTATTACAACAATAAGAAATATGACAAGGCCATAGAATATTTAAAGCAAGTGAATTTTTCCCAGTTGTCGCCTGAACAAGCGGTGGAGGCGAAGTTCCGACTTGGATATTCATATTTCACCCAAAAGGATTTTGCCAATGCTGGGGTACTTTTCAATGAAATAAAAATGTCAGACCATAAATATACCTATGCATCTGCATATTATGCCGCTTACATAGAATATAAGAATGGTGACTATGAGGCAGCTTTGGCAGATTTAAAAAAGGCTGAGAACAGCGAAGCCTACAAACCTTTGGTTCCCCTTATGATCGTAAATGTCTATTATAAAAAAGGAGATTATGATAAATTGTTGGAGTATGCTGAGGATGTATTAAAGAAAAATGAAAAAGTAAGTGGTGCAGATGAAATATTTTTGTTAACGGCAGAAGCGTATTTTAAAAAGGAGGATTTCAAAAAAGCTGCAGATTATTTTAAGAAATATGCGACCGAGTCAAAAAGCAAACTGAACGAAGAAATTCAATTTCGATTGGCTTTTTCAGAATATAAAACAGGGCTTTATAAAGAGGCGGCAAATGACTTTAAGGTGATAGCTGCCTCCAAGGATTCATTGGGACAAGCATCATCCTACTATTTGGGAGTGTCTTACATAAAGCTCGACAACAAGCCCTTTGCCTTAGCTGCCTTTGACCAAAGTAGAAAAGGAACATTTAGTAAAAGATTTAGGGAAGAAGCTCTTTTTAGTTATGCTAAGTTAAACTTTGACTTAGAAAAATATACCGAGGCATTGCCCACTTTAAAAGAATATATAAAAGTTTACCCCAATGGTGTGCATGAGCAAGAAGTTCATGAATTATTGAGCGAGTCATTTTTACTTTCAAATAATTATAGCGAAGCAATTACTTATATAGAAGGTTTGAAAAGCAAAAGCGCTAGGATAAGCGCTGCCTACCAAAATGTAACGCTTTCAAAAGGAATTGAACATTTTAATAATGGCAAGTATACTGAAGCTCTCGCGATGTTTGATAAGTCGCTGGAATACCCGTTAGAAAAAGATTTGGTTGCCTCAGCCTTGTATTGGAAAGGGGAGACCTTTTCTGTATTGAAGGAATACGATAACGCAATCAATGCCTATGCACAAGTCTTCCCTAAAGCAAGCTCGGAATCTCAGGTTCATTTAAACTCACGCTATGGCATAGGTTATGCCTACTATAATACCAAGCAATTTGAAAAGGCAATGCCACATTTTAAAGAGTATGTGGCCGAAACAAAGAATTCACAGTCCAAGCAAAATTATTTTGATGCACTTCTGCGGTTGGCCGATTTATATTTCGTAACGAAGAAGTACGACGAAGCAATTAAAAATTATGATGAGGTAGTCACGCAAAAGGGCGCAGACATTGATTATGCTTATTTTCAAAAAGGGGTCGTCTTAGGTTTGGACAATAGGTCTGCAGAGGCCATTCAAAGTTTTGACGTAGTTATTAAAAAGTACGCTTCTTCCTTGTATTTCGACGACGCCTTATTTCAGAAAGCAGAATTAGAGTTAGAAAACAGCAATTATAACGGTGCCTCGGAGGGTTTTTCAAGTATCATAAATTTAAAATCCGGAAGTCCTTTTGTTCCTTATGCGCATCTAAAACGGGCGATTGCCTATAGTAACCTTCAGAGACACAACGATGCAGTCAATGATTATAAAATAATTCTTAATACGTATCCTGGTCATCCAGTAGCGCAAAATGCTTTATTGGGATTGCAGGAATCATTGGCGTCAGCCGGAAGAGCTGAAGAGATGTCAACTATTTTGACCAAATACAAAGAGTTAAATCCTAAGAGCGAAGCTTTGGTAAATATAGAATTTGAGAATGCCAAAACTTTATACAGTGACCAGAAATACAAACCAGCTTCCGAGGCTTTGGTGGAATATATAACTGCCTATCCAGAAAGCCCAAACCGCAACGATGCCCACTATTATTTGGCCGAATCCTATTTTAAAATAAAAGACACCTCTTTGGCAGCTACTAATTTTAGAGTGGTGCTTGAGGATAAGACTTCTTCATTTTATAATAAATCTGTTCAAAGGTTAGCAGAGATAAAATTTGCTAACGGCGCCTACCAGAGTTCCAAGGATTATTATTTATTATTGGCTCAAACTGCTCGTAATAAAAAAGAGCGATACAGCGCTTGGACTGGGTTAATGGATAATTATAATGCATTGGCGCAGCAGGACTCGGTAGTTTTTTATGCAAACGAAATCTTGAACAGCGGTGGCGCTACACCTGATGCGGAAAGTAAATCATTGTTATACCTTGGTAAGTTCGCTTACAATAATAAGGATTTTGATAAAGCGCTTGATTACTTTGTGAATGCTGTAAATGGTGCAAAAGATGCGAATGCAGCGGAGGCTTCCTTTCTTATCGCTGACATCCAATATAAACAAGGAAAGCACAAACAGTCATTAGAAACCTTATATAACCTCAATAATGAATATCCAACCCACGATAAATGGCTCGGAAAATCTTTCCTGCTAATTGCCGAGAATTTTGTAGCCTTAAATGAAATGTTTCAAGCAAAAGCTACTCTCAATTCCATCATAGAAAAATCTCCTCACAAGGAGAGTGTAGAAAAGGCAAAGGTGAGATTGGAAGAACTTAATAAAGGGTAGTTAGCGAAGGGAATTATTAATTAAATAGATATCAAAAAGGCAAATGGGCTTTAATTTCAATAAAATATTTATGAGTGGAAAAGTGATCTTGATCACCATATTGGCTATGGTCGCTGGTCATGACTCATATTCGCAAAAAGGGGGAGAGGTAGAGGATAGAGTTGTTGTGATCGAAAAAGAAGCAAAACTTGACTTACCGGAGGTGACAAGGAATTTCCAAAAAGGCATCGTCGAGCCGCAAGAAACAACTAAGAAAGTGCAGCAATACACTTTTGAAGACGTAAGATTTCCCTTGTCGATGCTTCCTGCTAAGATCAAAGTCCCTACAATTCCTGCGGATCCGCTTGCTCAATTGTATGGAAACTATATAAAAGGTGGTTTCGGTAATTATACTACTACCTACCTTGAGGGTTATTTTAGCAATAAAAGGAGCGATAAAATATTATATGGAGCTCATGTGAAGCACCTCTCATCTGGCACAGGGCCGGTAGAATATAAAGATAAAAGGAATATCTCATCTACTTCCGATAATCAGATTGAAGCTTTTGTTAAATATTTTTATAATAACATTACTTATGATGGAGGGATCAACTATACTGGAAGAAAGTACAATTACTATGGCTTCAATAAATCTAAGGAAGTAGACATAGACACAATTAAACAACTATATAATTTTATCAGCCTAAGAGGGAGCGCGCAAAATACAGACAGCTCAAAGTTGAGCTATAAAGCGCTATTTAATTTCAATAATTTTTCTGACAAGTATATAGCTAAGGAAAACGAAATAATTATTGCTCCTTCTGCTAAATATTTATTGGACGAAAGAAAAACTATAGATGTCAGTGCAATGCTTTCGCTTTCAAAAAAGTCTGATTCTTCTTCACAGAATAGGACCTTCTTTCAAATTAAGCCAGCTTTTATCTTAAAGAAGGACGCACTTACAATTCGCATGGGTGTAAATGCTGCCTACACCAATGATACTGTGAAGGCATATGATAAACTTCATGTTTACCCATCTTTGCAAGCCGATTATACAGTGAATCCCAAGACGCTGACAGTTTTCGCTGGAATAGACGGAGAAATGCAAAAAAATACTCTTAACTCGTTTGTCAGGGAAAATCCTTTTCTTGGGAGGGACCTGATGTTGTTTCATACCAATAAATCAATAGAATTCTACGCGGGTGCGCGAGGTAACCTCATGGAGAAGCTCAACTATCTAGCAAAGGCTTCAATAGCCAACTACAAAAATTTGTTTTTTTTCAATAATTCGCGGACTGATTCTTCCAAGTTTGAAGTTTTATACTACCAGGGAAATAGCACAGTGACGAGCTTTCTATTGGATATTTCATACGAGAGCAACGAAAGATTCAGACTTAATGGAAATATTAATTTCTTTGGATATAATATCGGTAACGATTCAATGGTTGCCTGGCATCGGCCTAATGTGTCGTCTAGTGTAGGAGGGGTGTACAATTTCCATGAAAAAATATACATTAGCGGCAACATTTACTATATTAGCGGGCTTAGGGGAAGGAATTTTATAACGGACACGAGCAAAAAAGGGACAACCTTACCTGGTATATTTGACGTAAACGTGAAATTGGAATATAGAGTCTCTCCTAGATTTTCGGCTTTTTTAGAAGGAAATAACTTGCTAGGAAGAAAGTACGAGAGATTCTTATATTATAAGTCGCAAGGTGTGAACGTTCTTGCGGGCGTAAATTATTCGTTTTAATACAATAGAATTATTTTATTAAAGTTAGGGTTAAGCAAAGATCAGCTTAAAAGTTTTAGCCCTACATAAAATTTGAGAAGAATGTTGGTAGAGAATTATATAAAAAATTTATTATTTGAGTTTGATTGCGTGGTAATTCCCGATCTAGGTGGATTTATTACAAGGCAGCATCCAGCGAACATACACCCCATTACCAATAGATTTTTAGCTCCTTCCAAAGGAATTGCATTTAACGAACAGTTGAAAGTAAATGATGGGCTCCTTATAAGTGCAATTGCTCGAGAAGAAAACATTGAAAGGGAAAGTGCCGTAAAGCTAGTCAATGATTATGTGCACTTTATTACAGAAAAGCTCAAGAGTACGAAGCAATACTTTTTAAAGGACATTGGTAAGTTATTTTACAATCCTGAGAATAATCTGGAATTTGAACCTTATGATAAGATAAATTATCTAGAGGACAGTTTTGGGCTTACTGAATTATTTTTCAAACCTATTGAAAGAAACTTCAAAGAAATGAGCAAAATTCCACCGAGGGCAGTAAGGCCCATTGAAAAGAGGAAACTCCCAGCCAAAAACCAGCAAAAAAAGGTAAAACCAGCACAGTTAGATGAGTTTGGCGATGAAGTGAAGTCAAATCAAAGCTTCAGGGCGATTTATTTTTTGCCATTGCTTTTATTAATAGCGAGTGCGATAGGTTTACTTTACCTAAATAAAACGGGAAAGTCCTTGGCAACTATGGTCCCAGGAAATGACGTCGTGAAAGAACAGACTGTGACTGCAACTACGAGACCCATTGATACGGCCACAACAAGTTCTACGGATCTATCAATTGCAGACGTACCGGCCGAGGCTGAGGATAAAGCGGAGAACAGTTTTACGGAACCTAAGCCAGAGTCTAAAAGGACTTCATCTTCTACTAGTCTCAAAAAAGGAAAATTTTATATCGTAGTTGGCTCTTTTGGCATCAAGGCCAATGCAAACAAGTTAAAAAGAAGAATTGCATCCGAGGGAGGAGCGCCTGTTGTTATAGAACCTAACGGAGATAGCAAGTTTTACAAAGTTGCAGTGGCTGGTCATGGTCACTTAGATTCTGCAGTTCAACAAATGGAAGAGCTTAGAGCGACTATGGAAACTCTATTTGGGTTCTTACCTATTAATTTCCACCATTTCGACCAATATTAAATGTCATTTTTGAACATCCTGTTACAAATCACTTCTGTTCCATCAGATACAAGCACAGCCATTTCTGGACATCCGGAGCAATCAATTTCCTTGCTTGAATTGCTTTTAAAAGGTGGATGGGTTATGGTTCCCATTTTTATCTTGTCCTTTGTTACCTTCTATATACTTATTGAAAGGTTTATAGTGATAAAGAAAGCGTCCATGAATACTACCAAATTCATGGAGAAGGTTAAAAGCCTCATTGTGCAAGGCGACGTAAAAAGTGCCAAGAATCTTTGCGAACAAACAGAGTCTCCGGTAGCAAGGATGATTGAGAAAGGGATTATGAGGCTAGGAAGACCCCTTAAAGACATTGAATCCTCCATCGAAAATACTGGTAAGATTGAGATTTACAAGCTTGAAAAGAATTTAAGTATCCTTGGCATTATCTCTGGGGTCGCACCGATGTTGGGATTCGTAGGTACAATCTCTGGGGTTATCAAAATATTCTATAATATTTCTATTGAAGAAAATATCAGTATAGGGGCAATTGCTGAGGGTTTGTATGAGAAAATGATCACGAGTGCCGCCGGCCTTATCGTAGGGATCATTGCACATATCGCTTTCCATTACCTCAATTTATTAGTAGATAGAGTTATCTATAAAATGGAAAGTAATAGTCTTGAATTTATTGATCTTTTACAGGAAAATAAATAATGCAACTAAAAAGAAGAAATCGTACACATTCGGAGGTAAGCACTCATTCTTTGAATGACATTATGTTCTTCTTGCTACTGTTTTTTCTGATAGCCTCGACCATGGCTAACCCCAACGTCGTTAAGCTAATGTTGCCTAACGCGAAGAGTACCCAGACGGTTATAAAGCGGCCTATCTCTGTTTCAATTAAAAAAGACTTATCATACTATATCGATAAGGATCCAGTAGCTTTAAGTGATCTGGAGGCTCGTCTCACTGCCAAAATACAAGGTGTGGCTGACCCAGCCGTAGTGATACGAGTAGACAGGGATGTACCAGTGCAGCATTTGGTTGATATACTAGATATAGGCAATAGATTGAAAATAAAAATGGTCTTGGCTACCCAAAATAAAAAGGATGGATAGGTCAGAAAAGTCATATAAAAACCATGGCATCATACTTTCGCTATTAATCCATGCCTTGCTTCTTGCCCTCTTTTTTTTCTTTATCTTGAAAACGCCAAATCCTCCGCTCACGGAAGGAGGTAGTGGAATAGAACTTAATTATGGCACAGTAGATGAAGGGTCTGGAGACATTCAAA
The DNA here is from genome assembly GCA_036386935.1 of Cytophagaceae bacterium. Classification (GTDB taxonomy): domain Bacteria; phylum Bacteroidota; class Bacteroidia; order Cytophagales; family Cytophagaceae; genus DASVUU01. The sequence continues at coordinate 7,540 of DASVUU010000477.1, forward strand.
CGATGAATGAAGCCAATCCATCCCCCGTAGAAGAAGAGGTTGCTCCATCAGAACAACTTGCAGCTTCCGAAGAGATTCCATCTCCTCAACCCGAACCACAGCCTGCTTCTGAGGAAGTTCCTGAAAAATTAATAACGAGCGAAGACGAGAGTTCTATAAAGCTGAAGGAGGAAACGCCTAAGCCAAAAAAAGAAATTGTTAAAGAGGTCGTCAAGGAAAAGGAAAAGGAGAAAGAAAAGGCACCTCCAGGGATAAAAACGGAGGAGGTTTCTAAAAATACTTCAAACGGAAAGACTGGTACCGAGGAAAAAATCGGCGGAAACAATAATGGCGACAAGAAAGATAAAGTAGGAGATCAAGGCAACCCACAGGGTAGTTTGGACGCTCAGGCACTTTATGGAAATCCAGGCACAGGCGGACCAGGCCCGGGCGGCAGCGGTGGAGGGCTATTGCAAATGTCCGGTTGGAAATTGGTTTCAAATTTGAAGGTTGATGACAAATCTTCGGAGAATGGAAAAATCGTTTTCGAGATTAAAGTAGATGAAGAAGGGGAGCTTTTGTCAGTACGTGCAGTGGAGAAAACCGTTAGTCAGTCGTTGGTGAAGATCTATGAGAATAAAGTTTGGAAAGATTTTGCAGTGATTAGAGAAGGTAAAAATACCGCTCCCGTGTCAACTGGTAGAATAATTTATAATATAAGATCTAGGTAAGCTCCCTTATGTCATTTATTTCCAAAAGGGTAAAATAGAAAGAGATATATAGTAATTTCGCATATTAAAAAAGTTTAAACGGCCTGCACATATTTGCAGGTTTTTTCATTTTCTACAGTAACATTCATGACATATACCGAAGCCCTGAAATTTCTTTATGATTCACTTCCAATGTTTCATAGGGTAGGGCAAGAAGCATTTAGGCCAGGACTGGGGAACATTGAAAAACTTTGCAAACATTTTGGGGAACCTCAGGAAAGCTTCCCGACTATTCATATAGGTGGTACAAATGGCAAGGGTAGCACGTCCCATTTATTGGCAGCTGTTCTACAAAGATCGGGATACAAGACAGGTTTATATACGTCTCCCCACTTAAAAAATTTTACTGAAAGAATAAAAATTGATGGGCGTGAAATCTCAGAAGACTATGTCATTAAATTTATCGAGGATAATAAAGACATTATCTTAGAAATAAAACCTTCGTTTTTTGAGGTGACGGTACTGATGGCCTTCTTGTATTTTCAATCTAATAAGATTGATGTCGCAGTGATTGAAGTGGGTTTAGGAGGAAGGTTAGACTCTACAAACATTATTAATCCTGTGCTCTCGCTGATTACAAATATCAGCTTAGATCATCAAAACATATTAGGCAATAGCTACGGAGAGATTGCTTATGAAAAGGCAGGTATTATAAAAGAGAATACGCCTGTGGTAATCTCCGAGCGGCAGGATAATGTGAAAGAAATCTTTATCTCAACTGCTGCTATAAAGCGGGCACCTATCTGTTTTGCTTCTGATAATTTCCGAGTAGAGGTAGATTACGGTCAGGATAAACCCTGTTTTAATATCGAGGGGAATGACGGCTTCAAGCTGAATGATCTTAAAGTCGGGTTAGGAGGATCGTATCAGGAAAAGAACATTTTAGGAGTGATACAATCGGTAGAGATACTTAAAGAAAAGGGTTACTTCTTCCCTGAAGCGGCAATACGGGACGGGATCGAGAATGTGTGTGCAATCACCGGGTTCATGGGAAGGTGGCAAATCCTGCAACATAGTCCAACTGTGATCGCGGATACTGGGCATAATGAAGCAGGTATAAAATCAATAATTGATCAAGTAACACACCTGAAATTTAGAAAGCTGAGGTGGGTATTTGGGGTTGTGAAAGATAAGGATGTAAGTAGTATACTAGATTTACTTCCGAAAGAGGCTTACTATTATTTCTGCCAGGCCAATATACCAAGAGCTTTACCCTCAGAAAATCTTTACAGTTTAGCCAAAGATAGGGGATTGGCAGGAGAGGTGATTTCGGACGTGAAAATTGCCCTAAATAAAGCACTTAGTGATTCGCACCCCGAGGACCTGATATTAGTTGGAGGAAGTACCTTCGTCGTGGCAGAGGCGTTATAAAATTGAATTACCGGAACTACTTAGATTGACTGAATAGAACAATGGGAAGAATGAAACTTCAGAGGTTTGCGCTGAATGCACAAAGAAGGAATGTACTGGAGCCAGGGAAAGAAATCTATACAAATATCAA
>DASVUU010000478.1:0-10529 GCA_036386935.1 Cytophagaceae bacterium
TCATGGAACAGAGATAAGAAAACCGGCTAAAAGGTTATATACTTTCCATGGAATACTGCAACGCAAATGCCTGGAGAACAAATTGACCTTGTGTCAGGATTTTTAAGCTCCGATTCTAGTTCCTCTTTTGGACGACCTGTGGACGTAGCTGTTACCTTGCAAGGCGACCTTTTAATTTCAGATGATCAAAATGGTGCGATTTACAAGCTTACTTATACGGGCCAGGTTACCTCTTCCATTGAGGCTGAGATAGAACACTCTATTCAGATTTCACCTGTGCCGGCGAATGAGGAGTTGTATGTAAATTTCAATTCTCCGCAAAACGAAAACATCGAAATAGCTCTTGTGAATATCTATTCTGGGGAGCAAAAGAAGGAAAATAGATTGGTAAATGTCGGAGCAAATAACTTGAAAATAGATATTGGATCCCTTTGTCCAGGAATGTATTTTTTGAATGTTTCTGCAGCAAATGTTCAAGTGACAAGGAAAGTAATGATTCAAAAATAGATTTATAGTAGTCCTGCATTACAAAAATGAAAAGTAATGCAGGATTTTTTATCCGGAGGCTTAGCACAATCCGCCTTCCCAAGATTTTTTCACTACAATCACGAAGTCCCTTAAGGCAACCTTTTTATTCAAAATGGCTAGTTATAGTTAAGATAACTAATCCTAGACGAAGATTGAATTGTATAAAGATAATCTATTGAAAGGATATACCACTTTCGAATACATCGGGAATACGGTGGTTAGTTAATTTAGGATCTAGATGGAACCATCGTCATAAGGGTAGCCTCTCTTACCGTTACATTAATCATTTTGAATTTACAAAGCCGAAAATTTTTATGAAAAAAAACTTATTACTATTACTCATAGTTGCCTTTTCTAAGCTGCAGGGTCAGAATTGCGCTAATCCACCAATTGTGAATGCGGGGCCAGATATGGCCATTTGCAACGATCATCCTGTCATCCCGCTTAATGGGTCAATTAACCAAGCCCTAAGTATTGTATGGTCGACAGATGGCACTGGAGTATTTTCTGATCAAAAGTCCGTGATGTCAACCTATTTACCATCTGACTCTGATCTTGCGAAAGGTAGTGTAAATCTTGTTCTTACTGCTGTAGCTAATGGGAATTGTCCCGCATCGAGTGATGTGATAATGATTACTTTTACTCCAGGGCCCGTCGTATCAGCTGGCCAAGATATAACGACCTGTGCTGATACTGTTTCACTTGTAGGGCTAGTTAATGGTGCAGTTGGAGGGATATGGTCTACATCAGGCAGTGGCACTTTTAAGCCAAATACATCATCTTTAAATCCTACTTATACTTTTTCCGAAGAAGATAAAAAAATAGGAAGGGTAATTTTTAGTTTGGAAAGTACAGGCAATGGAAAGTGTTTGCCCGCCAAGGATAACATGGTGGTGACCATGTTCGGCATGGTTACATTCGCGCCACCCGAAAAGTTTATATTTGATTGTGATACAGTAATAATGCTTACAGCAAATATTTCTAACGGTGGTCGGGTTGAATGGCGTGGCAAGGGTACCTTTATTCCTAATAGGAAGGAAAATAACGTTAGATATAAACTCACTCCGGAGGAAATCGCTCAGAAAAGCGCAAAGGTATTTGTAAATAGCGTAGGCTCTTGTTCCGTTTATGATAGTGTTTTAATTAGTATTCCTTCTAAGCCTATAGTAAATGCAGGACCTGATATCACTACTGGTGAGCAAAAGGTTGATTTGAAGGGCTCGGTGTTGCATACCTTCGGCGTAAAATGGACTACAAGTGGAGGTGGTAAGTTTTCTCCGGACGAGAATTCATTAGACGCGTCCTATAATCTTTCTGAACAAGATAAGGCAAGTGGTATCGTAAAGCTTGTTTTGACGTTAACTAATAACGGTTCATGCCCGCCAGCTTCGGACACTGCAATAATTTATTTCACGAGAACTAGTTCCATAAAATCGGAGCATAGTAACAGTTTGTTATCAATATTTCCAGTACCAGCACAGGATTTTGTAACAATCTCTTTGCCCCATGGAACCGCGGTTAATGCGACCATTTTGGATGGCTCTGGCAAACTTATGATGGAGAGGCAACTAGTCTCCGGCGAAAATATTATCGACGTGAAAGATCTTCCGAATGGCATGTACATTATTAAAATGTTCTCGGGCGATAACTTTTATCTAGGGCAATTTACCAAAAATTAAGGTCTATTATTTCCATGAAAGTGCTCCTTTTAGAGATAGGGGAGCACTTTTTATTTTTTGACCCTCAAAGACTCGCTTCGACAAATCTAGCGTTATCGTTGCTTCAGTAGCAAGCCTTATGTTAATCGTACTCCAGTTCACCTTCACGGTTCTATACGGCATAAACTCCTCGGTGCTTGCTGTAATCGCAGCACTTTTTGCGGACTTATTGTTACCAGCATCCACAGCCTCCACCAATATCCTATATGGTGTCTTATCAGATAGGCCAGTGATTAGATAGTTCGTGTTATTAATTATCTCTTTATTAATAGGTGTTGTATTCCCCTCGAAATAGAGGTTATAGCCTCTGATTTCCGTTTCGGCATCAGTGCTGGCATCCCATTTTAGTTGTAATCCCAAGTCATATGCCTTCAACAAAGCTACATTTGTAGGTGTAGATGGAGGATTGTTATCGATTGGATAGGTGGTTACGGTAATAGTATTCGTTGGGTCGGAGCCGTTTTCATATATGTCGAAAGCTCGTACAACCACTGAGTACGTCCGTTGAGACTGCAGACCTGTTATCAAGTAACTGTTTCCTTTAACTATATCTATAACAGGTATCCCGTTGACATATACGTAATAGCCTAAAAGATTTTTGTCAATCGCAGCATCCCATTGCACCAAAAGATCTGTTACGCCTCTTGTAACCGTTCTAAGATTTTTAGGCGGTGTAGGTTTAATGGTGTCGAATATTGGTGAAGATAAGTCCCCTTGCAAGAACTCAAAACCTTGGTCTGGCTTCGCTATCTTTACGGTAAACTCATTCGTGTTTACGATGTCAGCGTTTTTGGCCATCCAATAGTAAGTTTTTCCTGCCTCAAGAAATTGAGCGTCGGAAGTCGTTTGACTGGTTTCGGAATTTGTTATTTGTACTTTTTTTGAAGGGTCAGCACTTGGACTTAAATAGCCAGACGTTGCAACATCAGTACCTTCAATTTTAAAAACATAATCGCCAGATACAGTGGGAGTGATATATCCCCACATTCTTTGCCAAAAGAAATCCTTAGCCAAGTTAGCAATTGGGCTCTCGCCTTTTTGAAGAACTTCGTATGATCCAGCCACTGGTGTTGCGTCATCTGGCAATGGCTGCCAATGTGCCACGTCGTAATATTCAAAATTTATCCCAGGAAAGTTGTAAATGCCTACGTTAAGGGTGATAGTTCTCGAATAAGAATCAATACCTCCATTTGCAGTACCAGCGTCATCTTTTGCATTGATTGTGATAGTTGCTGTACCGGCAGTTTTAGGTTTTACTTTTAAAAGTGCAGACTTATCCCCCTTGTTATATATAATTTCTAACCCTTCAATCACTGCAGAGTTTCCATTAGTTAATGTAAAGGTAATATTTTGGATTTGATCGTCTTCGCCGTCGTCGACATTAGGAATCAAGATATAATCGTGGGACCTTCCAAGATAGATTTTTGTTGCAGTAGGTAGGCCAAAAGATGGAGCGTCATTTATACTTGGAGATCTTACTTCAACTAAAAAAGAAACAGTATAGGTGTCTTCTTCAGCAGGCTGAATCTTACCTCCATTATCTTTTACAGTGACAGAAATCTCTGCAATGCCATTTTTAGCACCCACTGTATATTGCAAGGTGGCTGTATTTCCAGACGGAGTAACTGTAACGTTTGATACAATAGCTGGGTCGCTACTAGTCGCAGAAATAGTTATGGTCTGTTCTTTCGCAGGATCACCATCACTTATTCCAGAAAGGTTGATCGTTTGAACTCCTGCATTTACCGACACGGGGGCTGGCTTAGCAATGGGGTTGATGGTTGGTCTTTGATTGAACTGGAAGCTAACCAAGTTTGCCGCCAGAATATCAGAAAACGAACCAGCAGATTCTCCTGGTTTCGTCCAGCCAACCCTTACGAAGTCACCGCCACTGCCTTCATCGTGAAGTACTTCAAAATAATAGAATTTTCCTGCTTCTAGCGTTCGCATTGCTGTCGGTGCAGTCTCAAAATTGCCCACATAACCCACATTGCTTTTCACTAAGGTTTTGTTGGCAACTGAGGCATCAGTACTCAGCCAAATTTCAGCGCCATCATCTGATGCTAAGGCAAATTGGTATTGGCCAGAAACGGACGGCACAATGAATCCTTTGATTCTAGACTGATACTGGTCCTTATCTGTGCCAAGTAAACTTCCTTGAGCGTTTAAGCTTGGAAGATTTACGGTTTGGGTAGGAGTTTGGGTAGTGGTTGACAAGTCTGCTAAAGTTGGAAGCTTTTGCTGGAATATCTCCCAAACCACGTCACCTGCATTAGCATACAACGAACAAAAAAGCATAGAAAGGCCTAAAAAGGAATTTCGCCAACTGAGCTTGTCCCCTGTTACTCTCTAAATTAAAGTAAAAGTTTTTTTCATAATTGGATTATAAGGGTTAGACATAAAAGTGAAACTTATAAACTTCTCACGTAAGTAATCGACTTTGAATATACGATATTGAATATTTTAGGTTATTGAATATTTCGGCTCCTTAAACTTCATAATGTTAATGAAGTTGGCAAGTGCAATTCTGATTTCAATTAGACTTAATAGAAGAACGAAATATTTGATTAATCCTATTTAATATTATATAATTCAAAATTACAAAGAAAAAATTTGATTTCCAATATTAAAATTGGATAAAACCTTGATTATTAATAGTTTAATTTAGATTCATTACACAATGATTGCATTTGTAATTTTTAGTAAAAAGCTACAAAACAGCGGGCCAAAACTCTTAGAAAAGTTAAGAAATTACACCTCCGTATCATAAAAAATTGGAGATTTACAATTTCTAAATTTTAAAAAGACTAGGTCAAGTAATTGCTTATCCAGCCAAACTTATTATGGATAATAGTTTCTTTTTCATTTTCGATGTATTTTAAATAGGCCTTCGCAACCGGAGAAAAACTTTTGTTTTTGACCCAAATTAAGCTCCATGTAGACTTTATGGGTAACCCTTTAATAGGAATGATTTGTAATTCATTGTTCTCGAGGTCGTTTTTAATTCCTATAAGTGGCATAATTGAGTATCCTAAGCCAGCTATCACGGCCTGCTTGACTGCTTCATTGGAAACGAGCTCTAATTTCTTTTTTATAGATACGTTATTCTCCTCAATAAATCTTTCCATGATGTATCGAGTACCAGACCCTTTTTCCCTGTAAATTAGAGGAATGGTCTCAAGTATATTGTTTCCTTCGCCGTGCAAGGCATGTTCCTGGCTACCATTTCCCACTAGAAATAATTTATTCTCCATGAGGTCAATCTTATTTACTGGGATGTTTTCTGGTAAGACAGAGACCAAGGCGAAATCAACCTCATTGTTTTCTAGGCTTTCAATTACCTTAGACTTATTTGTTACATCTAAGAGCAACTCAATTCCTGGGTTTAGATTTATGAAATCAGATAAGAAATATGGCATAACATATTTCCCGGTTGATACGATCGAGATTTTTAGGCGACCTGATAATTGGCCTTTAAATGCCAGAGTCTTGTAGTTGATCGCATGAACCTCATTGAGAATTATTTCTGCTGCCTTCGCGATTTCATATCCAAAGTCAGTGACATAAAGCTTACGCCCTACTACTTCTGTTAAGGGGATTTCAAACTGGTCCTGAAAATTCTTAAGCTGAATTGAAACTGCCGGTTGAGTGAGGTGCAGTTCGACAGCAGCTTTTGTAATACTTTTTATCTGAGTGACCTTTAGAAAGACTTGTAACTGATGTAAGGTATAATTCATAAATATCTTTTATGTATAACATTAAAAGTATATATTTTTATTTATAAATTCAAAGAAGCATTTTTGTTCAGAGTTTACAACGTCGGTAATTAATTGAACTACTACCTATCACCCCAACTGAACGAACATGAAGATACTTGAACAGAACGTTAATTCGGAAGACGCAAAAGAACTGCTTCTTGAAATTATACAATGCACAGTTAATTTCTATAATGTAAAAAACCTTCGTTCCCATATGCAGATTGGAAGCCCTGATGTGGAGTCCATGAACATATTAAAGCAATTGGTGGAAACCAGAAATGAATTGTTGAAAGTCCTGGATGAGCCTACAATGAAGGAAGGTATAAACAACCCGCTTCCCTCAATAAAGATATACTTTGATTCGACGCTTACAACTGTATAACGTTAAGTAGTATGGGACGACGAAAGGATGACACTAAGTTCAGACTAAGATTTCGACCCGTTCTAGCGAAATTTGATTTTCGAAATCTTTAAATTAGATCGAATTCAAAACAAATAAGACCTTGTTACTTTTGCGCCAATCTTAAAAAGAAATTGCTGTTGTAAAACGCTAACAAGGTTGGTATGTTAGACATGCTTGTGATCTCATTTGTACCCAATCTCGGCTGCAATAACGTAGGAATAGCCCGCTGTTTAGTTTGAAAGAATATTCCGTACTTAAAATTTTGGTATGTCAAAACTGTTGGTTGATAGAAATATTGACGGTATTAATGGAAGCATTTTGATTATCTAATTCGAAAACAGAGATGTACAGTCCATAAGGGTTTTATTATAGGATTTTATAAGCTATTTTTGTTTTATCAACCAAAAGTTTATCAAGCTACCCCATAGCAACTCAATAATAAAAAATAATGTAATTACTTTTAGGCAGCGCCTTTAATACAAAGATTATTATCCTAACTCTATCATGAAATATTTATATAGCATGAGGTCAATACTATCGATCGTATTGATTTTCCGCACGGCTATTTCCTTCGGCCAGGTTTTTAACAATTACTATGACGTCACTTCTTCTACACTAACCGGGCAGGTAGGTATCCAAGCAGAAGATGGAGGATTTGTATTTGGTGGGACTACTTCGGACGGCAACGACATTCATGTTACAAAGGTAAATTCACAAGGTGAGGTTAGCTGGACCCATCGGTATGATTTGAATAAAGCAAATTTACCAGAATTTGTGACTGGTATATGCCTCAGCAGAGATAACGGATTTCTGATAGTGGGCACTTCTTTCAATGATCAGCCAGGTGTTGTCAACGGCTCGGACGCATTTGTAATGAAGATCGATAGAAGTGGGAATTACAATTGGTCTCGCGCTATTTCACAAGAGGATGAAACGGGCTTACCTAACGGAGAGGACAAAGGTATGAACATTCAACAACTATCTGACGGGAGCATTGTAGTTGCGATGGACGTATCCAATGATGGTGCGATAGTAATGCTCAACGAAGGCGGCGATTACTTAAATGGTTCAGCGGTCTCAAGTGTCAAAGTGGTGAGTGCGGGAGGTTGCTGCCCGTCTGCCTTCGAGGATACAGAGACTTTGAAAGGCGGAATTTTAAGCGCAAACTCTGAAAAATATTTTGCAGTTGGCAATGTCAGCCGAGGGCTGTTTTACTATTATTATCTCTTAAACTTTAACCTAGTCCCGGGTACAGGCACCCCATCCGTGTCATTTGGTAAAATGTTAGGCGGGTCTTCAGAGAAAAAATCGTTAATGTCGATAGATGGACTTCCGGATGGTAGTTATGTTGCTTGTGGGTATACGGAAGAGGGTGCCTTAGGTGGCGCGGGGGATAGAGATGGAGTAGTAATCCGCTTCTCGAGTTCGGGGGTAGTAGTATGGGCGAAAAAGATTGGCAGCACAGCAATGGATAGTCTTTCAAATGTAACGTACGACGGCGTTACAGGAAATATTGCTTGCGTAGGTGTGACAAATAAATTTGCTGGTGCTGGCAGGGGTATTGGAATTATTATGGATACGAGTGGAAATATAATTTCACAAAGCTCCCTGGAAAATTCATCGGTTATTTCCGACATAAGCCCGGCAACCGAAAACAGATACATTGTAACCGGGACAAACCAAAATAGACTTCATGTTTATACAGCATCAAAGGCAGAACTATCAAATTCGGTATGTGCTGCCTCAGACCCAGCCTTAACCATTTCTGACATATCTATTGGCTCCCAAGATATTGACCCAAGTTTTAACTCGTCCTATTCCATTAGCAATACGTTAAACAATCATAGTAATGGATCAGCGGTTATTAATACTGACCTTCGCTCTACTATCACGCGAACCACCAATCTGCCTTCTTTTGGGATCTCCAAGGTGTATCCGGCAACTGTATGTGAGGGCAATGGGGTAGCCAGATTTTACGCTCAAGCTGTTGCACAAGATTTAACTTACCAGTGGTTAGAAAATGGTGTTCCCATTACCGATAATGAGGTTTACTCAAGAACTGGTTATAACATGTTGTCAATTACCAATCCGGGATCCTCATTAAATGGTAAGACATATTCCTTGCGGGCAACTGCCTCTTGTGGTTCAATCATCTCCAACAGTGCTGCACTGACTGTAATACCTAATTCCCCAACACTCACCCCAGGCAAGATTGGTACAAGCCAAAATTTATGTGCACCGGGTACGCCCGCACCTCTCACTGAACTCCAAGCTGCCGCTGGAGGTTCCTGTGTAAATTATTCATATATTTTTGAGAAGTCAGAAGACAATGGAACCACCTGGAGCAAGATAAACCGGACAACAATCGCAACTTGGGATTTTGAAGGAAATGGGCAAAATTCAACGGTGAGTGCTGGATATAAAAATCCAGAGATAAACGATGCTGTAATAGGCCTAGGCGCCGGGTTCTCGAGTTTAGACTATCTTTCAAATAGCTTTGCAGCAGTAAGGCAAGAGGCTACTACTCTCTCTGAGGCGATATTGAATAATGATTACATATCGATCGTTGTTACGCCTGCCCCAGGCCAGCAACTTAATATTACAAAACTGAAATTTAGGCCGGTAAGTCAAAATAGGACACGGACCTTTGCTATATACTCAACGGTAAATGGTTTTGACGAATCTAGTATTTTGACAAGTACTGTGGTGACAAGCGACTTGCAGACTACCTTAGTAGATATACCAATTACCGGCCATTCAAATTTATCTACTGCGGTTGAATTTAGGATTTATATCTATGGATATACTGATACTTTTGAATCGGTGGGATTCGGAAATAGAGACCTTAGAATCAATGAGGTTGACTTTATTATTGAAGGTTCAGCACCTAAAATCTTCGCTCCACCTGCTTTGTCGGTTACAACGCTCTATCGTAGAAAGGTGTTTTGCAACTGCGATTCGGTCGTTTCAGCTCCGGTTAAAATAAATATCGGATCGAAACCGACTGTTGCTGCATCTAGTAATTCGCCCACTTGTATAGGAGAAGCAATAAATTTAAAGGCCACGGGCGGTGTGGGTACGACTGTAATATATAGTTGGACCGGACCGGGTGGCTTTACTTCCCTTTTGCAAAATCCAGTGGTTACTAGCTCATCAGCCTCTACGGTAGGTGATTATTCAGTAACGGTTACAGTAGATGACTGTAAATCTGATCCTGCAACAGTGACCACAAGCCTGAAGCAAATACCGGACAACAGCCCAGACAACACAGCCAGGTGCGCGGATGGGTCAAGCACAAAAAGTCTCATCACTACAACGCCCGGTGGGACGTGGAGCTTGGATCCGACTTCAACTTCAGGGGTGGGTACAGTAGACAATGCCACCGCCCAATTTACAGTAGGCAACAGCCCTGGTAATGCCATTATTAATTATACTTTGAATGGATGTATTACTCCAAAGACCATTGTAGTAAATGCACTACCGACTACCATTGCATCAGGCAATAGCAATATTTGCGCTGGCAGTACGCTAACCCTAGCCGCTACGGGCACTGGAACATTTAGCTGGACGGGACCTAATAATTTTCAGTCTCAAGAACAAAATCCTGTGCTAAGCAATGTGACGACTGCACAAAGTGGTAGCTATCTAGTGACAAGGAGGGCAAACGGTTGTAATTCGTTACCTAGCAATGTCTCGATAGTTATCAATGCACAGCCTGAAATTTCTGTCACTACCACCAATCCTAGTACTTGCGGTGGAACTGGGTCTGCAACCATTACCATTACAAATTCATCAGGCAGTTACAGCGTCGACCTCAACGGTGATGGAACCTACGAGCCATCTTATTCAAACTTGAGCCCTGATGCAAGCGGTAAAATCATCATCAGCCAATTGAGCAATGGCACTGTTGTGAAAAATGTAAAAGTGAAGTCAAGCTCAACTGGTTGTGAGAGTTCAAACTTCCAAATTGATGTAACAATTACCTCACCAAGTTCACCTGACAACAGCACAGACAACACAGCCATGTGCGCAGATGGGTCAAGCACAAAAAGTCTCATCACTACGACGCCCGGAGGGACGTGGAGTTTGGATCCGACTTCAACTGCAGGTGTGGGTACAGTA
>DASVUU010000479.1:0-4250 GCA_036386935.1 Cytophagaceae bacterium
AACCAGATTTAAAAATGTAGCAAGGATGACCGCTGAAAATTCCTACATATTGGCCCAACAAGGGTTTTTAATTGAAGGGAAGGCCGGAAAGCTTTTTGATAAAAACATTAAGGATCTTGTTAAATATGTTGAACTTGATTCCACGTCAAGCGAAAGAATGTTGAAGTCATTGAGAGACATTCATAAAGGAATGCCAGGATTCAAACAATATTGATTCTTCCGTCCCATTCTTGGTCCTACATTATGTTTTTGACGCTTGGATTCCCTGTTGAATTCTTGATGGCATTACAAATAAAAATTGTGCTAAGGCCATGGCAAAGTCAATGGTTTTTTGTGCATCGCTTTCATTTGGTAATTCCTCACTGTCGTCGGCATGTCTTTGAGCGTTGGCATCCAACCTTACTTGATGTGCCCATTCCGCCATTTCTTTTGTTATTAAATGATCCTTTGCTGCTTTGTTAATTCTCGAATGCAAAACATCGTCCTTATAACCTTTTGCCTTTAGCATTGAATCAATAGCGCTTGCCGCAAGCATGGTTGCGCCAGCTGGAGCGTGCAGGCTATCGATAGCTTGATTCAAATAGTCCTTTGCTCTCGGCGGTATTGAATCGTCCAAGGCAACAGGGCTTGGAAACATTTCCCGAACCGGCTCATTATACCTGTCCGCCCATGCAGTAGTCACACCACCGCATCGTTGACACGAATATGCAACCCAAAGTCTCGCTCTACCTCTGTTATAATCTGCTGTATCAAATCTGCATTTTTCGATTAAATTAGGATTGTCTACGCTGCAATGAGGACAACGCTTTAGGAGTAAGTGAGAGTCTAATTTTGGCCGATAATTTACTGTTATAGTCGTTGTATTCATGTCGTTAATCTAACTAGAATAGAATTGATGATCAAGTATTTCTGTGTGATCTTCTAAGCAATATAATAATGAGCAGCAACAAAATACATGCAAAGGTTACAAGTATATAGCCCTTAATAAAAAATGATTTAATCTTTTCCCAAATCGTTGGAACAAGCTTTGCTTGGATGACGCGCGGCGGTAGATATACATTTATTTCCTTTTCTGGTAGCGGTATTTCGCTCTCAATGCTTGTTTTCTTTCCATCGATTTTTAAAGTATACTTTGTACCATTTAAGCAGGTTGCCATAGCGGTCTTAACTTTTCTTTGCTTGCTTTCGCAATTTTACCCGTTCTTATTAAATTGAAAAAGCTATAAAGTCTTTTTGTTTGTTTAAGCGATGTATTGTCAAATTCAAATATTCATCGACAATACCATGAGAGATTAGTTCTAAACTAATGGATTTTAAAGTTCCTTTTCTGAGATTACCCAAGTGTCGAGAATCGTCTTATTATATCTGCTTATACCTTTAGCTTTATCGAGCGCACTCGCACAGCAAACCCACATACTTAGTGGTTATGTGAGGGACAGCCAAAGCAAAGAAGAGCTGCCTGGAGCAACCATTCAAATACAGAATCTAGAAAAAGGCACCGCCACAAACCAGGACGGATATTACTCTATCTCGGTTCCCGAGGATTCAGTTACTATCGTAGTGACGTCTATTGGGTACAATACATTAACTAGGAGGCTTCTAATAAGCAAGGATACTGAGTTGATTATAGAGCTTGAAATGGATGAAGCGCAATTAGAAGAGGTTATTATTGAAACCGATAACTACCGCGAACGGTTGGGACGATCACAAATGAGCACCATAACGATCACTTCAAAAGAAGCAAAACTTTTGCCCGCAATCTTTGGTGAAGTAGACCTAATGAAAGTCCTCCAATTGAACCCTGGAATACAGTCGTCTGGTGAAGGTTCGTCGGGTATATATGTGAGGGGAGGAGGGCCTGACCAAAATCTGTTTTTGTTGGACCAATCGACAGTATACAATCCTACCCATCTTTTTGGTTTCTTTAGCATCTTCAATTCCGACGCGGTGAAAAGCATCGATCTCTATAAAGGAGCGTTCCCTGCGCAATATGGGGGGCGTCTATCCTCAGTTGTGGATGTCGAAACGAATAATGGTAATATGCAGAAATTAAAAGGGGCAGGTGGCATTGGGATCATTTCTTCAAGACTTACGCTTGAAGGGCCGATAAAGAAAGACAAGGCCTCTTTCATAATATCTGGTCGAAGAACATATTTCGATATTTTTACTCGGGTGCTTAACAAAGCCTACGAAGGCAAGGAAGATTACAGCCCGATTCCTGACTATTATTTCTACGATATGAATGGGAAGATTCACTGGAAAGTTGACTCAAGCAATCAACTGTATTTGACTGGGTATTATGGAAATGACGTTTTCGGTTTTACGAGAGGTAACTTCAATTTTGATTTTTATTGGGGAAATAGAAATGGCTCGCTCCGGTGGGACCATACATTTAGCCCGAAACTGTCGTCACAAGCATATTTAATATTATCGGATTACACTTATAAGATTGTTAATAAATCTTCTCTTTTCGTCTTTGAATTGAGTTCTAAAATCCGCGACTATCAAAGTAAAATAGATTTTCTCTATGACCTGTCGCCAAAACATAAAGTGAGATTTGGAGGACAATACATCCATCACCAATTCCGAATTGGTAGAATACAAGCTGGATCTACAGACGGCTCTAGTTCATTTTCCTCCGGACAAGATCCACAGGGAAATGAACTTGGTATTTACCTCAACGATAATTTTGACTTGGGTGCGAGGTGGAAGTTTGATGTTGGAATGCGCTGGACAGCTTTTATAAATCAAGCCAAAATATTCAATGGTCTAGAGCCGCGAGTAGCTAGTAGGTTCAAGATAAATGAGAAAATATCTTTGAAAGCCAGCTATGCGAGAATGTATCAATATGTACACCTTGTTGCCAATTCAGGAGCGTCATTGCCGACCGATATGTGGTACCCTTCTAATAGAGCAGTAGCCCCTCAGGTCTCCGATCAGGTCGCGACCGGCATTAGCTTCTCTCTTTGGGATGATAAACTGTTTTTATCTGATGAGGCCTATTATAAATGGATGAACCGTCAGATTGACTTTCGTGACAATGCTCAGATCTTTGGGAATGACAACCTGGACCAAGAATTTATTTTTGGGAGAGGCTATAGTTACGGAAATGAGGTTTACCTCGAGAAGAAAAGTGGAAAGACCACAGGTTGGATAGGGTATACTTTATCATGGACTTGGAGGAAGTTCGATCAAATAAATCAGGGGAGGCCTTTCCCAGCTAGGTTTGATAGACGGCATGATGTTTCAGTAGTCGTCATGCACAAACTGAGTAAAAGAATAAGTATCAGCGGTACCTGGGTTTACGGAACAGGAAGCGCAACCACGCTACCTATTGAAAGATTTTATCTGCAGGATGTTGCTGGCTCCAGGCTTTCTGCGATCCCAGTATATATGGAAAGAAATTCATTTAGACTAGCGCCTTATCACCGTCTTGATTTCGGACTGGTGTATAAGTTCACACCAAAATGGGGAGAGTCCGACCTCACGTTTAGCGTCTACAATGCATATAACCGAAGAAATCCCTATTTTATTTATTTCGATGAGCTAGTTGATAAGCAGACAGGGGTAACTACAAAGTATCAAGCTAAGCAGGTTTCGTTGTTCCCTTTTATACCTTCTGTAACTTATAATTTTAGATTCTAGATGCGAGCATTTCTACTTTTAAGTATTATCGGGGCCTTTTTGCTCTCGTCATGCAATTTGGAAAAGGACATTGACGTACCTCTGCCAAGACGAGAAAATTCTTTGGTAGTAGAATGTTATTTAGAGCCAGGCCAACCCTACAGGCTTACGCTTCTAGAAAGCGAAAGCTTTTTCGACGTTCCTGGCCTCCCACCGGTAATTCAGGGCGCAGAAGTATATATTATTCATGAAAAGGATACTATTGTGTTAGATAATGGTATTTCAATTGACACTGGAAGTAAAAAACTTTTTAACTATGCTAGCCGTCAAATTGTGCCTCAGGATTATGGCTCAGAATTTACCCTATCAATAAAAGATAAGAAGGGTAGGACACTTCACGGCGCTACAAGGCTCTTGCCGCCAGTTGAAATCGATTCTATCCAATGGGTTTACAATGAGGAGGGAAATATGGCGGGACCCACGATATATTTTCAAGATGATAAAAAAGTAGAAAATTACTATCGGTATTTAATTTCCGCCGATAGCTTGACAGGTGACATAAAAAGAGATTTTCTAATTAGCGATGCTACTTTCCAAACATCACAAGCATTAATCACTGCCCGTCC
>DASVUU010000480.1:0-1728 GCA_036386935.1 Cytophagaceae bacterium
TGGGTGATCCTAATATTTTCTTTTGTTTCGGAGATAAAACCAGAGCAGTTGCTACAACTACTGGAGGCACGAATTTCAAGTTTTATTGGAATAATTCGAGTACAGGATTTATAAAAAATGATACAACTTTGACCATTAATGAAGAGGGTAGCCTACCATGGTCTGTAATGGCGGTGAATACCGATAATAATTGTAGAGCGTGGGACAATACCACCTATAATTTGCGTAAAAGACTGCCAGATCCTCAGTTACCTGACAGCGCGGTAACTTGCTTTAACAAACCCATCACATTAAATGTGACAGCGGACCCAGAATTTAAAACTTTCGAGTGGTTTTACAAGGGGGTTAAAATTTCAAATGCAGGCGGTTCTTCATTCGATGCTGCTAGAAAGGGACAATATAAAGTCAAGGTATATAACAGCTTAAGCTGCGCAAGATTCGATAGCACGGTTGTTGATTCAGTGGGTGACTTTGTCCTTAATCTTCCTTCCCAAGCAGCTTTTTGCGCAAATCCTTTAAATCCACCTAAGTTAGACGCAGGGCCATCCACAGGTTTTAATTTTGCATGGACTCCAGGCGGATCAACGGAACCAACATTGGCGCCCACTGCTAGCGGGATTTACTCGGTAATTAAAACATCCAAATATGGAGGCTGCAGAAAATCTGCAACTTCCAATATAACCTATGTGCCGTACACAAGCACTGGGATAAACGATACAATCAAGTGTCCAGAAAATTCTATTGTGCTAAGTCTAAATACAAGCTTACTTAAAGACTTTTTATGGCAGGATGGGAAAACTACTTCTACTTACACTGTTGCAGCTCAAAAAAGCGGAAAATTTACAGTACAATATAAAACGTTAACCGGCGACTGTCAGTACAGTGATGAAATTACCGTGGCACATCATGCGATAGATACCTTAGAACTGGGTATAGATTCCATCACTGTTTGTAATTATGACGGGTTTACACTAAATGCAACGGATAAATATGTGAGCTATAATTGGTCACCTGATGCTGGAGATGGTTTCCCTATTTACAGGCCTATTAGTTCAGGATCCCACAATGTTGTTGTCGTCGATAAAAACAAATGTACACAAAGCGATAATGCGCTGGTGAGAATAGTACCTATTAGTGATCCTAATATCGGGCCAGATACGAGCCTATGCTCCGAGCATGAATTTTTGTATCGAGTTACAGCCACATCCTACGATCGTTATGTATGGCACAATGGATCTACTGATTACAAATATTTTCCAAAACCAGGTGACTCTCTTGTTTACGTCAAGGTTTACAAGACCCTCAACAACGTAACCTGTTTCCACCAAGATAGCGCTATTGTTAAAGTTGTTGCGCCCATAAACGTTTCTTTCAATGAGTTTGAAACCCCCATTTGCTCAGACGATCGTTTTGAATTGCAGGCATTGGTTGACAGAAATATTTATAAAGGGGCAATTAAAAACTACCTTTGGTTAGATAGAGGCAAAGCAGTTCCTGATACCTTAGGTAAGCAGTCTTCTATTATTCCTAACTTTAGTAGGATATATACTGTGGTTGTGACAGGTGAAAATAATTGTATCGGTACAAATGAGGCAGATATAGTCTATTTTGATTCTGTACCAGCTACCTTGCCAAATCCCAACATCTGTGCGGGGACACCTTTTACTTTCTATCCTGGTCGAGGTTTTGATTCCTACGTTTGGACGGCCTTTCATGGCGATTCTATTA
>DASVUU010000481.1:0-1863 GCA_036386935.1 Cytophagaceae bacterium
CAGCGACTTAAAAAACTGGGCATTTAATTTATTAACTACTTCGCCTTCATAATTGCCATTTATATCTACAACAGCAATTAGTTCAGCCTCATTATTCTCCAGTATTGTCTGTGCATGGCGTTTACCAATATGTCCAAACCCCACCACCGCAAATCTTACTTTTTTATTCACACAATTAATATTTAAACATTAATGTTAAAGGGCTGGAAGTTTCTTAATGACTATTTTAAAAATGGCTACTATAAGGCTTTCCTATATTTAGCATATCCAAACCTACTAATACATTTTCACATATGAAAGTCTGCTGCTCCTCAGTGAGCTCACTGTGCATGGGCAATGACAAAACCTTGTCAGTCAAATCTTGGCAGACGGGTAGAAATACGGGGGGAGCATATTGTTGGAAGGCCTTTTGATGATGTAATGGAACAGGGTAGTAAACCATTGTTGGGATACCTTTCAATGTTAGAAAATTCCTCAAAGCATCTCTCTGATCTTCAACAATAAGTGTATATTGATTAAATACATGTGAACTGTAATCGCAACGATGCGGGACCTTGATTGCATCACAGTTTGCCAAAACTTTGTCATAAAACTTGGCAGCTTTCTGTCTCTTATGAAGATAATGGTTCAGGTATTTAAGTTTTACATTTAGCACGGCTGCCTGAATAGTATCTAGCCTAGAATTAATGCCTATGATTTCATGTGCATATTTTATCTTCTGCCCATGATTAGAAATCATAGAAATTCTACTTGCTAATTCATCGTCGTTAGTGAACAATGCACCTCCATCTCCCATGCAACCAAGGTTCTTAGAAGGGAAAAAAGATGTTATTCCAATCTGTCCGACTGTTCCAGCAAAGCCTCCATCAGAGAATTTTGCTCCTAAACTCTGAGCGTTATCTTCTATTACCGGTATACTGTGCTCCTCCGCGAGCTCCAATAGGGGTCGTAAGTGTGCAGCCTGTCCGAATAAATGAACTGGTATGATAGCACTCGTCTTTCTTGTTATTAACTTTTTGACGTGAGACACATCTATATTGAATGTTCTCTCATCACAATCAGCAAAGACAGGCGTAAATCCCAGGAGGGCGACGACCTCTGCGGGGGCTGCAAAGCTAAAGGAGGGAATGATTATTTCAGAACCTTTGGGCAGGTTGAGCGCCATCAGAGCAATCTGCAAGGCGTCTGTTCCGTTTCCACACGGTATTACGTGTTTTACATCCAGATATTGACTTAGATTTATAGCGAAATCTCTGACCTGGGTGCCATTAATAAAATCTGAAGTATTTATAACCTGGGATATTGCATGATTAATTTCAGTTTTTAATGTAACATACTGACCATAAAGGTCTACCATCTGTATATTCTTTTTCACTCAGGTATTGTTTATCCTTGTTTTTTCTGAAAGGTAAAATTATAAAACGTAAGGGTAACATTTCAGAAGAATTTGAAAATTAACGCGGGAGCTATTGCCCTCAAGATATTTCACAAATTCCCCGTATACTTCATATGAAGAAACCTTTATGATAAAGGTTTTATATACTGTTTTTTTTTCTTAAAATTGGATTTAAAATAGGGTTAACGACATTATATGAAAAAAATTGCAGTCTTTACGTCAGGTGGTGATGCCCCTGGCATGAATGCATGTATCAGATCGGTAGTCCGTTCTGCACATTATTTCGGTTTAGAAGTCTTTGGTATAGTAAAGGGGTATGATGGGATGATTGCAGGCACCTTCATTGAGATGGATGACAGATCTGTAAGTAATATCATCCAAAAAGGGGGAACAATCCTTAAATCTGCACGAAGTGAAGAATTCAGAACGGCAGAAGGCAGAAAAAAGGCCTTTGACAATATAAAAGC
>DASVUU010000482.1:0-4673 GCA_036386935.1 Cytophagaceae bacterium
CATCTTTGCTCGAGAGGTCAAAGTGTATTATTAAGTATTTCTACAATTTGTTAGCATGGATGCGAATTAGGGTTCCGGTTCGTGTAAAACTAATGGGAAAGGAGGCTCTGTCTTCCTGGCCCTCAGCACTTCTTAGATCACAAATCTCAATAAATATTTATCTTAACCGGACCTAATAACCCCGCATCAAAGCCGCCCCATTTGGGCCTAGTTGTACCATGGGAGGCCCTGTCCTTTTTATAAATAAAAATATTCATGTCATCGTCGACGCTCGAGGCATTGAGATAGAGATTTCCTATTTTTATTTTGACCTTATTACTTCCCTCACGAACATATTTAGTGACGTCAAAGGTAAAAGGTGACCATAGTCGAGATCCAACTAAACTGTCATTTATCCATACCTCCGCCATAAAGGTAATATTACCAAGGTCCATTTGAATTGATTTTGTTAGTTCCTTCAAGGAAAAGTTGTTTTCATAATATAAAAAGCCTGTATACTGAGCAAGTCCATAATCTGACCACTTCTTCAAGGTCGTTTTAGATTTCCTTCTGCAGGAAAAAAGAATCGGACTATCAATGAATGATTTATTATCTGCCTTGTCTGTAGAAATGAATAGATGCTTTGCATTCTCGGGAATAGCAATTGAATTGTTTTCTAACTTGGCCAACCTGCCATCGATATAGAATACCGCATGGGCCAAGCCAGTGATAAAAACATTCTCCGCGCTAAGTGGGATTTCTATTTTCCAAAATATACCTGGAACCAAATTCTTTCCTAATAAAGAAATTCTATTTGCGGAATCAAGTTTTTGATCTGCATTTAAATCCCGTACCGCAACAGCTGAAGTTACCTGAGATTTAAATGTGGTGTCGACAGAAACAGTCCACACCGAGGGGACTGTTAGAGAATCGCGCACAACGGCTTTAGCTTTGGTATTAACAATTTCTTTGACTGCGGGCAACTGATCGTCAAAAACTATCCAAAAACCCTCATAAGGCTCAAAGTTATATTTGATGAGTGCTCCAGCCTTTTCCTTCTTATATTTGATGGCCGTTATATTGCCATTCTCGCCGTTCCATATCTGGGCTTGACCGTTTCCATACCTTAGTGTAAAGGAAGCAGATATTTTTTTGCCAGATTTATTGGCAATCCAGTAGAAGTGCTTCTTACCAAAAGTGCGGTGGGCGAAAAAGAGAGGTACTTTATTTCCTTGAAATGCGATCTTGGGAGAAATCAAGCTATTTATTTTCGAAGCAATAATATCAGTAGGATTATGCTCCTTCCTTAGGTCAATTACATTCTGGTTAGAGAGTAATTGTTTCATTAGATCCTGTAATCCCAGGTCCCCATATCCCTTATCAGGAGAAGAAGTAGGTAGATTAGACACTATTACAATAGGGATATTTTTTTGCGCAAGCTCCAGTAGTTTTTTAGCGGTCGAGTGCGCCATTACTAACATCTCAGGAACCACTATAATTTTGAAATTGTGGTCGTTTATTGTAAATGAACGGTCATTGTTGGCCTTCGCCTTATTCATGTAATAAGTGTCACCTATTAAAAAGTCCAAATTATTACTTTCCAGCGTTCGCATGCATTTGGTGTATACACTGTCCAACCTTCTCGCGTCTTTGTTCCAATCTGGGTCTCTGTCCCAGTGGAAATAATTAGGCTGGGTATATTTTTCGAAATATGGTTCGGAGTACGCCCATACGCTTTCCAATGGGCTTAGCAATAATACATCCGCATTTAGTTTAGTCATTCTCGTAACAAATGAGGCTCTTTTTGTATAGTCCGCCCATTGGTCCAGATATTCCCAGTAAGGATTTTCGGTGTACAATTCAGCAGGATATTGGGTAAGAGCCATATCCCTATTGGTGGAGATACAATTAGGCACGTGGTGGGTGACACCAAAGGCAGTTGCTGCATTGGTACATGCCTTCATATCATGCGGTGTTTGTTGCCAACCTATCCAACATAATACTTCGCACATAAATGGCTTGTCTTCTAGCTCAACTACTGTCTGAGTTTCTTTGTAGTCCAATACATCTTGATTTCTATAGCCCAGTTGATCAACTCCAGGCATCGTAACCTGTCTGTTCAATTTCATGAGATCACCCACGGTCTGGGTAACAAGCATCAGTGGGCTTTCCCAAAGGTTGGTGATCGTGTACATATCATTCTTTTCGTTGTAATTACTCATCGCACCCCAATAGTCTTTGGAGTAAATATCAGAAACCACCTCAAACCAATCACATCTTGCCTTTACCCAGAGTCCTTCCTCATCTCTTTCTGTGAGTAAGGGCAGTATAGTTCTAATATCTTTTCCTTTCATTTCTAAGAATCGCTTGGCAAAATGTTCTGACCAAGCCATGGCCCACCCAAAGTCACCTTCATGGTCAGGATACACTCCTGCCATAGTTTTTCCAGCTTGCTTTTGGAATTTTTCTAAATAAGGTTTTTCCGCGATATCCATAAAATAATTCGCCGTCAGAGGATCGAGGTAGTTTACTTCACCACCATCATAACCTGAATGGAAATCCGGCCGGTAGGTATAGAGTACCCATGTTCCTTCTGGAACTTCTATAGTTTTTTCACCTTTCTCAGCAACAACTTGTAAAGTACTTGCAATGATTCCCTTTTCACCTAGCCTCGCGAGAGTGGAGAATGAACCCTGTGAAATATGAGCTGTCCAAGGGCCCAGGATTACTTGTCGGGTATGAAATAGCGTTTGAGCTTTTACTTCCGGATGTTTTTGTAGAACCTTTCCACCTGCCTGACCGCTTGGCCACAAATATTCGCTGTCGAAAGACATATGGTATCCCTTGGCCTCGGTTTGCTTCAAGCCACCTTTAAAACAGTTAAACCAATATTCAGTCAACAAGTCCTTTTTGGGCATAGTAGGCAATGTGTAATCCCAGAAATATTCGCCCCTGGCGTGGACATATCCTGGATTGATATGTTTGGATACCATATCTCTCGCCTGTTGACTGATCTGAACACTGTCGAGCTTGGTATCCCAAAACCAGAACATGTGAGGGGCATAAAATGACGGAGGGTTTTTAAATTCAGCGGAAAGTTTCGAATAGTTATTGATTTTAGTTTTCCAATGTGGAACATCTAATTGCTGGCTAAACCCAGTGCAGCCAAAGAATAAAGCAGTCAGCCTTAAGAGTCCCTTTGTAAGTTTCTGGAGTGTTGTTAAAAGCGCCATTACTGCATATTAGTTTAATTGAATCTCGGGCCTAGTATTAAATTATAGTAGGGCCTATCACAAAGATATGCAGCCAATTTTTAAAATCAATTAAAAAATAAATATAAGCCACTGATAAAAAGAAAGTTAATAATATTTTATTACTACTCACTCACATTTTAAAGACTATTGTATCTGATGAAATGGTTAATAATTAACCTATTAAAAGAGGTGGTGGTTTAGGCGAATTACTACTTAAAATCAGACAAAATATTCAACAACAATCAAAAACATTCTTTTTGAATTTTAAAAAGGAAATCTGGAAGGGATAAAAAAATCTTATTTCATGATTAACATTCTGTCAGGCCTAAAATATTACATGGACTAGCTTGATTAAAAAATAAATAATTTTTGTCAGATTGTTTCGGGTGGGATCTCCTAAGTATTTCCACGTGCAATTAATCGACCAGGGATTTGATTTTGATAAGACTCGACTCCTACTTTCTGTTTGCTAGCCCTTAGATCTTTCCATTTTTGAAATAACCTTACTTGCCACTTTTAATTAACCTAACTCAGCTTCAATTTTTTGCGTATGGGAGGAGAACCGGCTTTAATTAATGATCAAGTACTCGTTTTTTAATAAATTACTCAATCTACTATTTTTTATAGTTGTCCTTACTTCAATTGACGCCAAAGCTCAATGCAATGCGGATGTTCCTGTATATATTGCTGATTTAAGGGGCAATCCTGATAGTATATGGACCTTGACCGACAAAGTCCGGAACGGCCAATGCTGTGGAAGTAAGGATAAAAACGACCGATACATAAAATTCGTCTTAACCCTTGATGCGGAAGCAGAGGGTGTAAAGTTTTTAATTACGAAAGGAGCTGAGCCTGGAGGTTCTGCAGGATATCAGATAGAATGTGGAGCAATAAGAAAGTTAGATGTGCCTATTTGTCTCAGTGGACCAGGTCCTCATAATGTTACGTTTTTTAAGCCGGGTGGTAATGACAATGACTATGGAATTACATCTATTGCTAAGCCAAGTGTTTCAGACCCTACATATGTTAGTCAGGGTTGTACAGGCACTTTGGAAGCAACAGGGTTTGATATCAGTACGATCACGTGGACTTCAATTACCCCTGGAGCGACAGGTGATTATAACAAATATTTAAATTGCACCTCAAAGTGTTCAACAGTAGTAGTCACAGCACAACCAGGCTACCCTGCTTTTGTGGACTACCAAGTTACAGGTGTGCCAACAGGAGGCTGTAGTAATATCATTACAAGTAAAGTCGTGAGGGTTTTCTTTGTAAATACGAAGACCGCTACGATTGAGCCCCAAAAGCCATCGATATGCTTTGGAGGAATTAATACAACTTTAACAGCTACAAGTTCTGGGGGACTTCCTCCTTATAAATATCTGTGGAGTACTGGAGCAACAACCCAATCAATAAGCAGTGGCTTGGGAACCTATTGGG
>DASVUU010000483.1:0-4262 GCA_036386935.1 Cytophagaceae bacterium
CGGCAGCGTTGCTCAAAAGCGCAATGATAGTTGATTTATCCATTTTTGCGCCATCTTTGGGTTTGAATCGACATCTCCAATGGTCAGTACAAAACGTTTCTTTGAATCCCTCTGGCCAAACCTTGATTCCTCTATTTGTAATCATTGTTAATTCAATTCCATTGGCTTCAATCTTCTTGACATCTTCAGCTAGCTTGTTTGGGTCTGAACCGCCCCAGTGCACAAACAAATCGACCCCTACCAATTCCTTTTTGGACGATGGCTTACGTTTATATTTTGGTAAGCTAAGTGCAGAATTGTTGGCGTATGATACGGGCTTCAGCGTCGATGGCTTGTTGCCTAAGTTGGCAATTACTGCCTTCGCAAATTCTTTAGTTCCAACTTTTTGTTTACTTATTCCATCTTTAAATATGTCATAAGTGTGAGTTCCGTCTTCCAATGTTTTCAACCAAGCATTTTGTACCTTTTCAGCCACTTCTGTTTCACCAATATGATTTAACATCATAATTGCTCCTTGTAAAAGTCCAGATGGGTTAGCCACATTTTGGCCTGCTCTTCTTGGGGCTGATCCATGTATTGCTTCAAACATAGAGCACTCTTCGCCTATGTTCGCCGAACCAGCCAAACCCACCGAACCAGTTATTTGAGCTGCTACGTCGCTTAGCACATCACCATATAAATTGGGCATAACAATCACATCAAAAGCTTCGGGCGTATCGGCCATCTTAGCTGCTCCAATGTCTATTATCCAATGTTCATTTTCTATCTCAGGGTATTCTTTTGCAATCTCGTCGAAGACTTGGTGAAACAAGCCATCTGTCTGTTTCATAATATTGTCTTTCGTGAAACAGGTTACTTTTTTACGATTTTGCTGCTTTGCATATTCAAAGGCATAGCGAACTATCTTTTCACATCCTGGGCGGCTGATCAATTTCAAGCATTGCACTACTTCGTCTGTTTGCTGATGTTCTATTCCCGCGTATAAATCTTCTTCATTTTCTCTTACTATAACAATGTCCATCACGGGATGCTTGGTGCTTACAAAGGGATGTAGACTCATGCATGGTCTTACATTCGAGTAAAGTCCTAAAAATTTTCGGGTGGTAACATTTAGACTTTTATATCCTCCACCTTGTGGGGTAGTGATGGGGGCTTTTAAAAAAATCTTGTTGCGTCTAATGATGTCCCAGGACTCTGCCGCGATGCCAGCAGTATTTCCAGCAAGGTAAACCTTTTCGCCCACTTCGATCTCTTCAATCTCTATCTTAGCGCCTGCTGCTAAAATAATGTCCAAAGTGGCGTCCATTATTTCTGGACCTATGCCGTCACCTTTTGCTACTGTAATCTTTGTCATACTTTGATCGTGTTTTGTTTTTTGTCCCGACAAAAGTGGCAAAAACAGATCATAAGTTTTCATTTATCTTTGTAATGAAACTCATAAATATTTTTAATGAATATAATGTGTAGGTGTAGAACTATACTTTGAGTCTACTTAGATGTCAGCCTAGATCTATTTAATACTTTGCTCCGATAAGAAATTTTTTGGCTACAAAGTAATCTAGAATGCACTAACCGTTCAATCACAAACAACTTACTAAATTTGTCATCCTACCTTTGATCTTGACTTTTTAGTATATTTGAAATTATGATCGAAGAAATATTAGGCCCGGGCTCTCGTGTCGTTCACACTCAATATGGAGAAGGAATAGTCTCCAGTACCAAACTAGATAAATATAGGATTGCTTTTTTTCAAAAAGGAATTATAGAAGTTTCTAAAACTTCTGAAGAGCTTACACTTTTAGAGGCAATAGCTCCGGAAGAGCGCATGCTTAGTGTGGATGATGTAGAAACGACCTTGGAGACTCTTTTGAGAAGATGGTCAGACATATCTGAAGTTGTACCTATTTCGGACAAATGGCGAAAAGGAACCTTGATATTGAAGCCGTATGACCCAACAGTGAAGTCAAAGGACTTTCCTATAGAAACCTTTTTTCATAAGATCGTCATGTTGCGTGATCGACTGAGAGTGATGGAACAAAAGATTAATGCTCATAAAGTCCTTGCAGATGACGAAAAGATTGAAATGCAACAATACATCACCCGAATCTATGGCTCATTGACGACGTTCAATATCCTCTTCAAATATCAAAACCAAGTCTTTGTAGGAGCTAAAGGCGAAAAGGAGGAGTAGTATTTCCGTTCTTACAAGCAATAGTGCAGCGAAGGTCTTTAGGTCAATAGCCGGCTGCACTGTCTGTCCCTCTGCTATCCCCCACCGCCTCCATGGTTCCATCGCCATGGATCAAAATTGCATCGGTTCTGCCTATTTGAGTCCGCTCAGAAACCTTGTGTCCTATTTTCTGCAATTGATTTCGTAGCTCTCCTGGAAAAGCTTCCTCCACATAAATTTCATCCGGCAACCACTGATGATGAAACTTTGGTTTATTGATAGCGTCAGAAAGAGATAAGCCAAATTCGAATACGTTTACAATAGTTTGGTAAACGGAGGTTGGAATGGTAGAACCGCCTGGCGTCCCGACGACCATATGAGGCTTCTTACCTTTTAGAACGATAGTGGGACACATCGAGCTTAACATTCTCTTGTTTGGAGCAATCGCATTTGCTTCAGCACCAACCAACCCATAAAGGTTAGGAGCACCAGGCTTTACACTAAAATCGTCCATCTCATTGTTCAGCAAAAAGCCGGCGCCTGTGACTACCACCCTGCTTCCATAGCTTCCGTTGAGAGTAGTGGTCACAGCTACCGCATTTCCTTCTTCGTCAATGATAGACAAATGGGTAGTCTCTTCACTTTCTAGGATGGGCCCTGCAACTGTTTTTGAGCTATTACCAGCGCTATCCATTCTAAAGTCTTTCATCTTTTCACTGATGTAATTCTTGTCCGTAAGCTTCTTTACAGGTACTTTTACAAAGTCGGCATCGCCCAAAAATTTCGCTCTGTCCGCATATGCCCGTCTTTCAATCTCTGTCATGAGGTGAACAGATTTCAGGGTATGGAATCCGTACTCCTTAATAGGATATCCAGCAGTCATCCCGAGCATTTGTTGCAGCAATATTCCGCCGCTTGAAGGGAGCGGCATCGCAATTATTGTATAATCTTTATAATTAAAACTCATAGCAACTCTGGACTTTACTTTATAGTTTTTTAGGTCTTCCAGGCTTATGATTCCATTCCCTTTTTTCATTTCCTCTACAATCTTCCTTGCCACGTCTCCTTCGTAGAAACCAGCCATTCCTCTGTCTCTAATTGCGATCAAAGTGGAGGCCAAGTCTTTTTGAATTAGGGTATCCCCGGCTTTCCACGAACTTTCTTTCACAAAGGAAATGGGCACCTTATTAATCCTAGCCAATGGCTTTTTCAGCTTGTTAAAATCATTCGCCTGTTCTTCTGAGATGGCAAATCCTTTCTGCGCAAGGTCAATAGAAGGCTGAATCAGCGTCTTAAAATCTAGCTTCGCATATTTATGGGACTCAAAAAGCCCCGCCACACTTCCGGGTACACCAGAGGCGAGTTGGCCTTCCAAACTCAAGGTTATTTGAGGATTACCACTTTTGTCGAGATACATGTCTCGTGAAGCATTTGTTGGCGCTGTCTCGCGGTAATCTAAGGCAAGGGTTTGTCCATTTTTTAACGAAGCAACCATGAAGCCTCCTCCACCGATATTTCCAGCCGAAGGATAAACTACCGCTAAGGCTAATTGAACAGCAATGGCGGCATCTACAGCGTTGCCCCCTTTTTTCAAAATCTGTAAGCCCACATTGCTAGCCAAAGGGTGAGCGGAAACGACTGCAGCTTTTTTTACTTGAATACTTTTTACACTCTTGTAATGGTAAGGGTCAGCTTGCTCCTGTCCGGATAGGATGTTCGGAAAAAAAGATATAAATAGGACGGCGACAATTCTAATCGGTTGAAAGGCTAAGGCTTTTGCGATAATCATAAGGTTATTGGGAGGCTACACTCTAAACATCATAGTAGAGAAAGTGTTATTTTTTGGGTTGCACATTATCCTTTTAAATATATTAAAGTTTTTACAAGATTAGCGGGCCTATACTGGCTTTCGCGTGAGGGATCGAAGTGGTACCCCACAGTACGCTTTTCGCGGACGAGGAGCACAAACGAAGAGCCCGGCCCTCTTCGGGGACACGCACTAATTGTTTTATTGGGCAATTATTTATGTCTTTTAAAAATTGATTTGTTTTGGGTTAAAATCTAACGCCAAAAAAATGATCCAGTGATGGAA
>DASVUU010000484.1:0-2234 GCA_036386935.1 Cytophagaceae bacterium
ATGAAGCAGAAGAGAGTATAGTACAAATACATTTTATCCTTCAGAAAAAGGAAAAATATAAGACTAAATATACCCGCAAGAAAGCTGAGGCCTATGAAAAAGAATTCATGCATAGCTTGCTCAGTCGTATTTTTAATTACGCTTCGGAAGTCTTCCTCACCAAAGAAGAAAAAGTACGAGAAGTAACTTTCGACGTGTAAATAACAAAGAACGGGTGCCTGGCTGGTTGGAAGTTTCAATGTCAAAGAAGGCAGAAATAAGGTTTGGTCAGAAGAAGTGGAGGATTTGCCGGTTCGATAATGATATAAGCTATCATTAATCTTATAGTAAATGTCCATCCTTTTAAAGAGGATGTAAGGTAGTACCAGAAAATAGGTGTTTTCTACTTCATCCTTTTTGTAGTCAAACTTCAACCAATACGTTTTTTGCTGCCTCTCGCCATTATATGGAAGATGATCATATTTTTGGAATGGGAGGTCCTCCTTAGCCAGTAGTTCCTCGATTGAATAACTTCTATTCTCCTCTTTCAATATTTTCACATTTTGAAAATGGTTTGCAATAGCGAGGTTTTCTAAAGTGCCAAAAAATATTAAAATGATAAGTAAAGATTTTTTGATTTCCATTGAGCTTATCTCCGACTTTAACTTTTTTTTAAATGCGTCGTAAGTGATTTTTCATACGATTGCTGTATTTTTTATGTCATTCATTTTCAAATAAATATTGGCTATTACCAATTTTTTATCTGCGACTTGAATGTCTTTTTGCTTAAGTTAACCGACTAAAGATCAGATTGTTAACATAAAAAAGTCTTGACAAAGATAACGCTTATTCGTAATATTGTAATATTCCTTGAAATAATTGAATAAAAACTTATAATCAGGCTTTTTTCATCAAACGAGGTTTACGGTTATTTAACTATTATAATAACGATAATTTAGTATATCAAAATGATAAGTAAAGCGTTCATCCAAGACCCGAGTGCCATTTTACTAAGATGAATCTTGGGCCAACCGATAGAGGAGGAGGTCTGTTAAGCGTGGTCTGTTGGATAGGCTAAGGCCGATGAAGGAATGGCAGGAGATTTAATTGTGGGAATGCAGTCTTATAGCAAAAAATAGGATGGTATGAAGGACACAGGTTTTCTGATAGCTGATGCCACTTAGAAACTATTAAATGTGATGGACTAAAGACGAAGTGAAAATATTGCCGGGAGTAGAATGACTTTAAGAGATTAATGATAATTGTCGAAAGGCAAGATAAAAATCTATAGCTAAGGGGTTAGTTGAGTGATCAGTCAACAGCGATTTTATAGATTTTACGCTGTTGTTTTAAAAGCAAATACCTATACTTTGAAATCATACTACCAATGATTGTATTGCAAAATCAGTCTGGGAAGTGATTTTTGGTATAACATCAAAATTATCCAACTCGCTAAATGAATTCAATGGAAAAAATGTAAACCATAACCCAAATGTCTGTTGACGGTTAGTCGACGGCATTAACAAGCTTAAATTAATATATAAACAAAACTTAATTAAACTATGATAAAATCAATTTACAAACTCAGTTTGTTGTTGGCAATGCTCGGGCCATTATTGGCCTCGGCACAGACCTCATTTACTGATGATTTCAATGCCGGCGTAGCCGGATGGAACGGCGGATCTTATACTCTGACGGCCGATAATGGCGCCGCAAAGGTGATAGGATTTAAAACATTCCAATGGGATGCATTTTCCAAAGGTTTTGGTCCAATAGATATTTCTTCGTCTCCGTACGTAAGTATCAAAATAAAATCGAAAATCGACCTGAACATCACTGTGGCGCTAGGCTTTGGTGATATGTCACAAGGGAATGTTAAATATCCTGAGAAGCCTGCTGCGAGCGGAATCGGGGCGAGCAATCCAAACGAAGAGATTGTTGCGTCTGACGATTTTCAGGAGGTAACTTTTAATTTTTCAGGTATCACCGGCACAGGTGTAGATTTGACAAAGGTGACTTGGATAAACATATTGATAAATCCTTTAGCTGCCTTTGACAATAGAAGTGCTGGCCGAGAATTTTACATTGACGACCTAAAGATTGGTACTGCCGCGAAACTAACACCATCTCTTAGCAATGTTTCCAACCAGGCATTTACAGTAAAAGCGACAGGTTCAGTTGCCAAACTAGTAAAGTTGAGGAATATCACTAATGGAAGCGACGCAACAACTCCTGTTTCTATTTCAGCCACTAGT
>DASVUU010000485.1:0-21407 GCA_036386935.1 Cytophagaceae bacterium
AACGGTAGCTTCGTGGATATATCAGACAGTGTTATTGATATCTTGTGCAGGTATAAGCAAGATACGCACAATGCCTCTGAGGCGGGAGGGATATTATTAGGTATTGTGACAATGGAAAATAACTATATAATTACAAAGGCTTCGCTGCCCAATAAATTTGACAAATCCACGCGTCGGACCTTTGAGAGAGATAAGGATATAGCTCAGATAATAATCAATCACGAATTTTCTAATAGCCACGGAAAGACAATTTACTTAGGAGAATGGCATACTCATCCCGAGCCTATTCCAACCCCCTCGGCGCAAGATATCAAAATGATAAAGGAACAATTTTTAAATAATAGACTAAACGCTTCCAATTTGTTTTTAGTAATAATTGGAACTGTTTCAAATTATTTTGCCATACTAGACAATGATCGGCTCAGAGCTCTTGATTCTCTTTAAATTAAGTTGAATAATATATTATTTTCCGATAGCTGATCGTAAAGCAAAAGGGATTTGGATAGATGACGATTTCGAAAGAAATCAAAGCTAACTAACTATAACCCTATAAAAATATTTCAACACAGCGCTTGAAAGGCTGTGTAATTTAATCACTCTTACCTTATCCTATTGCCAAATATAAGGCTACTGAACAACCTCGAACATATCACTGTCAGAAGTTAAAGGCACGAAATTTTCCCCAAAGGGCGTTATTATTTTAATAGCCTTTTTTCCTACCGTTAGTCCTGCTGGAACTTTAAAGTAAATCCTTGTTGCAAACCAAAGATTATCATATCCACTAACCACGTTAAATAGACTTTGAATTTTTGTTGGCTTAATCGGAATTCCATCAATAGTGTAGGACAAGTCAGATGGACCTGGCGTTTTTCTAGTATAATAAGTATACAGAATCAAATCATCTCCGATTTTCCCTTTGAGTGTTTCATTTCCGACCCAAAAATCATATTTAAACTTTACTGTATCAATTAAAATAGAACGGGTTCCTAATTCATTTTCTAGTCTTAGTTCGGAAACAGTGATTTCGTCAGTAAAATTTGGTTCCAAGTCTGGATCTGTGCCTATTACTGCTGGCATTAATAAGCTTACACTCGTATCATTAAGTGATAAAATCTTTACTGGGAGTTTGTGAGGCGTTGCGTTCTTATCCCTCTTGACATAAAGATTTATTTGAATTTTCTTAGGGTCTATTCCAAAGCCATTGCCCAAAATGGAAACCTTTTTCAAATCCCTCATATCTTTCGTAGATAAGCCTGCGATGGTAGGAGCGTCTGTTTCAATTTTCTTTATCTCACCAGTAATGTAGGCGCCATAAGGCGCAGGCCGTACGTAAGCACGGTAATATTTAGTTGAGAAAGGTGATATGTTTAATGTATCCTCAAAAGGAGACGTAGGATCTAAATTTGTCCATTCATTTTCAATCAAATTTCCATTTTTATCTATGGCATCCCCGATATGAAAACCAAACTTCTGTATTACTTTATCTGTATTATTTTGAATATACTTCCCCTTTATAATATAGCTCTGACCAACTTTAACATATCCTTCAGTCGAAACTTCAAAGTCATTAATTTTCGGTAACTCTTCAGTTTTATCTTTCTTGCAACTCAACAAAGATAAAATGATGAGGAGTTGAAATAATGATCTACAGACTACGCTTATTAATTTCATTTAATTTTTAATGTTATAATATCAAAACTTCATACAATCTCTAAATTTACCCTTTTCTTCAATCCTTGACTATTCGAAGAAATTCATATTTAATGTAATGAGTCACTTAATCAACAATATCTAGGTAATCATTTGCGGATAATACTTCGCAAGAAATTCTAAGCTTGCTTGAACTAAATGTTTAAAATAGAGAGTTTGGTTAGCAAATTGATTCTCGTCGCTAAACACCTTTATATCCTTATTTCTATAATAATCGGGAAATACTTCGAGAATAAGATCATTTAGATTAAAGTACTTTTTAGAGTTTACATTAAATATTCCAAAACCATATTCTCCATAACGGTATGTGACGTCGATAATAAATCTCTCGGATACAATTTTAACTCCACCAGTCACAGTTTCAAATTCCAAAGTGTCTTGATGAAAAAAATTAATCATCACTTCCCTGGAAGCTGAACATATTTCCCAGTCCTCTAAATACGTTTTATTCATTATTCTTGAAAACATCCATTACAACCTCTTTTGCTTCCTCCCATTGTGTGCTCGTCAGGTTTTGAGGCTTATAGTTACTGTCAACTAAAAGCTTTAGCTCATAACCGTACGAGGTAATTTCTTTTTTCGCTAAGTCGTACAATTTGTCAAACCTTACCTCTGTAGCTAGATAAATATCATCCCCTCGAGATATTGCTCTATCAAGCCAGGGTTTATTGTATGCGTTCCACCATGTAGCCTTATCATAGTAATGGTTTGGCTTATTAAGTAAATTAAGCCCTCCCATGGTTTCGCCTAATCCGACGTTTTTAAACGATCCTAGTTCATTAAATACATTCATCAGATCAGGATAATATCTACCCAATAAGGTTGTAGTTTTGCTACTACTTATATTGATAAGTTTTCCGCTCAAATTAAGTGGCTTAGTCTTGATGCCACACAGAACTTTCAGTTTCTCAGTTTGACTAACAATGAACCTCGTAAGTTTCTCTTCAAAGACAACTTCTGTAACATTTAAAATTTCTTTTTTAAAACTTGCAAGCAAAGTATTATCCAGTATTGCGAAAGCATGATAGGTTCCATCAACACCACCTAATAAAATTCTGCCTTGTGTTAAATCCATCTTAACATAGTATCTATCATTTAATACTATGTCATACATGCTATTTCCAAACTCATCTGCGAAGGTTTTTGCCGTATACAGTTCAATATTATCAGCCGAGGCCCATATTATATTTTTATCATCTAAATTTTTCCAAGGAATATGTAAGGATGATGCATTTTCTACCTTTGTTAATCTAGAAACAACCTTTGACGTTTTTAGCTCTTTGCTTGTTAAAAAGGCTTCCCAATCACCCTTTTCTTTCTTGTAGTAAGCATTGTATTCATCAATTAATTCAGGATTATTATTCACCCTAGTTACATAGTCTTCGCTTTTTAATAATCCATCCTCAAACTTCTCAATAAATTCTTTTTCACTCTTATATTTCGTGAGCTTTACAAACTTTTTGTATTCTAATGCATTCTTCAAAAAGGGTGAAAAGTTATTCTCAATTTCAAAAAAGTAACCGCAGCCTAATATATTTCTCGGCCTTACTACGTAGGTTCCTTTAAGTGTCTTTAGTGCGAAGGTGCTTCCTTCGACTAATCCACGTCTTACTGCTGGACTTAGTAAAGGGATGGCAGTTGCTCCCGCATACATTGCAGCTTCTGCATATTGACCATTACTATAAGCATAATAAGCTCCAATACTTTCAAAAACAATATCCAGTGCAACAAGAGAGGCGACTCCAGATCCAATGTCTATAAGCAACAGAGCATCCTGGACGTTAAGCGGATTTGTTCCGCCATAAAAGATCTCACTCTCTGGCGAGGTAAAGGTAGCTAACGCTCCTACCTTTTTTCTTGATCCATACCATCTGCAAAATTCCCACGCTAAATCTTTTGTGATCTTAGAGCCAACCAGATTTAGGTTGTTTACTAATTTAAAATTGGCTGGGGAACTTGTAATTGCTAATACAGTCTGTTGATACTTTTCCGCAGCCGCCAAAATATTTTCAGTTTGCTGTGGTGATCCGGGATATGCATTTGCGGTTGCCACCCCAGTATATTCAAGGTGTGCCTTGCTTATCTCATCAAATCTTTCATCTTCGGCTAAAAGCACTTCAACAATATTTTCTTTTCCTGTAACACCAGTCTTTTCGATTTTTCCGTGGTAAATTAATTCACCGTTATATTCAAATGTGAAAGCGTAGGCTGTATACTTTTTTGGAATGTTTTTAAAAGCATTATCAAATTTATCCTTCCAAGCAGGAGTTGTTACACCTGTCAGATCCGAGTTCATCTGATCAACAAGGGAGGCATTACTTCCTGCGACGGCAGGCATCAAAATGGCTGTCTCCTTGTTCACAGGCATCGCCAAAAACCAACTTTGCCCTGTACAGAAAGTCTGGTAATATGGCACGACCATAATTAAAGAACCGCTTTGTTTTGCTTTAGAAGACTTCTTATAGATTTCCTCTGCAAGCTTCTCTCTTCCTTCTTGGGTTAGGGCAAAATCAACCTTCTGGAATACTACATAGAGCTTGTAACTACTGTTATTATTATTTGCTAAGAGGGAAAGTTTATCAGGCAGTACGTTTTTAGTAAAGAAATCGGAGTTCAGAAAATTGGCGACATCATCAACAAGGAGATATGGTGATCCTAATTGATTTGACGAGCTGCCATTATCAATAAGTTGAGCGAAACCGGTAATAGTTTCCTGCAACTTTGCCTCTTTTACTTTGGCTGTTTTACTTACAAGTTGTTCAAGATTATCGGCACACAAAACCGAATTATCGGTTACTTCCTTTCCATCGACAACTACCTCTACTGAGTGAATGATGGACCTTACTATTTCCTGTACTTGTAAGTCTGACTTGGGTGTGCTGCTTAAATTTTCTTTAACAAGGTTTCTAATTAATTCCTGATTTTGAAGTAGTCGGCCCCCTTTGAGTGAGATAAAGTCTTGTTTATAATGCCTTGGTTGCTTATCAAGTCTATATAATTTGATGAGTCCGAAGAAATAAATGACCCTTTCATCGTAGCCTTTTTTCTTCATCGCTTCTTCAATCCTTTGCGGAATTTCTGCAAGCTCTTTCTTCATTCGAAGCAAGTCCGCTTCCTTACTTGTGGAAGCAAGCAGGTCTGAAAGATTTGTGATTTTATCTGGGAGTTTTGTCGGATCAATAGTCTCGTCCAGCACTCCCTGATAATCACTCACAACAATCACATAGAACCTAAGCTTGTCAGAGCGGGCGCTATTGAACCTTATGAGGTCCCTGCTTATAACATCATACTTAGCTGAAAGAACGTACCTTGACGGCTTTTCCTCAATCCAGTTGGGGTCAAGCTCTATTAAGTAATTATTGAGATGACCGTTACCCTGTCTTTCATTAACCTTATTAACTTTCTCTAATTGACTATATTTTACAATGGCTTGCCTAACCAAATCATTCTTGATACTTCCCTGTACTATTAGAGATATAAGGATAAGATATAGAAAAACAAAAAAGGGCTTTAATTTAAAAAACATGGGTTATCGTCTCTGGAAATTGTTTGTAATCACAGCGTCAATCATATCAATAATGGCCTGTTTTACCTGGGTAATCATTTCTGTTTCGGAGATGCCTTTACTTTTTTGGGCAGCAACGTATTCTGACACTTCTACCCCCGATATTTTAAGTTCAGACGCTATTAGCTTGTAATCTTCTTTGCTGTCGAGACCCGACGCAACGTATTTTACAATGGAGGCTCTATTGTATTCTGACTCTTTATCCTTGTACTGTAAAGAAGAATTATCAAAATCAGAAGAAGTATTCGTAGCGATGTCACTTTCATCCAAATCATACATCAGCGAGGAATAATTTTCAGTGATTCCACCGCTAGTTCTATATGGCGCATTGTGTTTGTCAACTTTTGATTTCAGAGAAACCTGATAAGAAAAAGCATCATTTTTAAGAGTAAGAATTTTAGAATCAGAATAATCTTTTCTTAGTTCTTTGAGGGATTTTTTTACTATGTCTGTTCCATCAGGTGTAACAGTCGAAGCGACCCCGGTTGGAGCAGCCGAAAGACCGCCACCCTCTACTTTTTGCACCTTATTGTCTTTGGTGATGACGTACTGGTCACCCTTCTTATCTTCTATAATAATTGCCTTGTCTGGATTACTGGCCTTGGCTTCAGCAATTGTGGTGTTGGTATGAATATTACCTTCGGTATCCGTAAGAATGACATCTCCGTTTTCTTTGATAGTAACTTCTTTGATCTCGAAGTCATATACCCAAACCTTGTCATAAAAGACAACATCTTTGTAAGTTGCCCTATTTTCCTCTTGTTTTACCTTTTTCTTTCGGACCTCCTGACCTTTTAATTGGTCGTTAGTCATAGCTTCGATGCCTCGACTTAGCATTTCTATTCTACCAATTGGGGCATTAAGGTTTATATCAATATATAGCCTTTCAAATTTAGATTTAATGCTGGCGAAGCCAAACATAGGGACAGTTACATACCCTGTTCCTTTATACCATCCTGGGGTTTCGAGCTGCTGCACCTGATCAAGTACCATATCAAGTCCACTCGCATTTACAACCATGCCTTTGACAGCTTGAGCAAGGGGCTTATCAAGAGGCGCAGCTGCTGGAGGGTTTTCGTTTCCACATTCAAATATCCTCTTAGATGGGGTAGAAAACTTAACTATATCGCTATAGCCTCCATAGAAGCCGTTCTTTTTGCCCTGTATCCTTACTTCGTATTCAGTCTGAGGTTGCAAATCGTAAAGCTTTAACTCCCCCTCTTTAGTTTCACTTGTAAACCATTCAAATTCCGGCCCTGTTTTCTTGTAGTAGACTTTATATTGGTCAAAGTCACTGGATAGGAGTGTCCAGAAGATTCTAGCTTTTTTTTCTCCTAGAGCTTCTGCACGAAGGTCTTTGACAACACCAACTTGATAGTTAGGATCGGCTCCACCATAAGTAAATGTGCAAACCTCTGAATAGCCATTGTTGCGAAACATGTCTTTTCCTTCCTTGTCTCTGGCCTGGACTCGCCATACATACTGCATACCTTCTGTAAGTATAGGTTCGGCTGGGCCATAAAACAGTTGAGTAAAGTCTGTTATAGTAGTAAAAACTGGTTGGGTAGTTAAGGCTATATCGTTGGGGTTACGACCTGGAATCCTCATTTCGAAAAGCTCAAAGTAATACTCTGTATTACCGGCAGAGTTAGGAGAAGCTGTATTCCTTGGAATCCATGAAAAGATTGCAGCTTGAGGGTCTTTCATAGCGAGACGTGAACCACAGGCAGGCATGTTAATCATTGGCGGTTCATTCTTTGAAAGATAATAGTAGCTGCAACCCTGATTACTTAGTTGTAAGGTAGGTCTTGCATAATCATAAGCTGTTACACAGATTTGAAAAGATCCTTCCGGCAAAGCTTTCGTTTTTTCATATTGCTCTTTACTATAGCCAATGAAGTCGAGGTTGTTACTGCTTAGATAAGGTTCAATATCAGACCCGGAAAGTACTGAAGGTATCCCTGGTGATATCTGGATTGGAGCAGGATTGTAAAGCCTGGACGTTTGCATTATTACACGGTCGTTCAGCTTGATGGACAAGAATAATTTAATCTGGTAAGATTCCTGTGTTAAGTCCCTATTTAGAAGAATTACCCTTAGTTTATCATTTCCTGGTAGAGCATAGTCAGGTAAATAAACAGAATAAGGAGGAACAAGCTGCACAGTCACTTGTACAGGAGGTACACGCTGACCGTTTGAAATCAGACTAGAACAAAAAATGAAAAGAAAAAAAAGTAGGTAATTTTTCAAAGTACTAAATGTAAAGCAACTGATAATCTTAATTATTTTCTGACAATGATCTTCACTTCTCTGGCATCATTATCAGTGATGAGTCTGATTAGATAAGAACCGGATGGAATTTCGGGGATTTCGATTCTCTCATCTACCTCATCAATGTAGTCCCAAAACTTTTTATATTGCTCGTTGCCTAAAAGGTCTATAATGATAGCTACTAATTGCTGCTTTTTAATAAGCTTCACTTTAAGATTAAAAAATCCATCATTGGGATTTGGGGTAACCTGTACCTGATCTATTGGACGATACCCAGGAAGCAGCGGTTCGCCTTTTCCAGGATCGAAAGGCTTTACATCAACTTCTTTTTCAAGTGTGTAGACACAGCCTCCAAAATAGCCAGTCATTGCAATTTTATATTTACCCTCTTGATTAAACCTAATCTCTGGCATTGCCTTGTTTGTGTCAATCACAATTGCAGCAGGGTCGAAAGTCCAAAATAGTGAATCTGGCTTTGGTCGGCTGACCTCTGGAATGATGAGGGTATCCAAAGCATTGTCACGACTGGCCACCATGAAATTAATTTCAGGCTTGTCCAGTTTTTGAACAACCTCCAAGCTAAAAGAGGATGAGCAACCAAAATTATCTTTTACGTTGATAGGATAAGTGCCAGCAGGAAGACTAAAGAAATCACCAGAAGGTTGAAAAGTTTGCCCATCATCTTTAGAGAAAGAGTAGGGGGGATTACCACCTTTAGGCTTTAGGCTTATACTTCCGTTGGTACTTTTATAACAGACAGGAGTAACGCTTTTTTCTACAACAAGATTATTCAAGGCTACTTTAATTGTCTCATTCCAATTGGCAACACAGTTGTTCTTGTCAGTTGCTCTAATCTTATAACTGCCTAGGTATAATGTAGTACTAGGTTCAAATGGCTCATAAGATATACCGTCGTTCGTTGAGTACAGCAATTGATAGGGAAGAGATCCACCACTTACTTTTGGTGTGAATTTTACTGTCTCTCCCTTGCAGTCCGGCCTCAACTGTTCTACGTCAGAAATAGCTAATAATTCAGGTTCAATTACTTCGACAGGGCTAGAAACATTGTTGCACAAGGCAAGGTCTGTCACTTTCAGACGATACTCTCCAGGGAGTAAATTCTTTTGTTCAAGGCCACTGCCAGGATAGGTATTCCAATCTGCATTTATCTTCTTTTCCCAAGCAAAAGAGAAACCCCCCTTTCCACCTTTTACTGAAGCAGTAATAGAACCATTCGCATCTTCATAACACGTGATGTCACTTTTTACATAAGAGATTTCGATTGGGCTAGGTTGTGAGATAGCTATAGTCGAAGGATAATTATATGAATCAAGACACCCTTCTACGCCGCTTTTTAAAACTGCCGAATAAGTGCCTGAGTAGAGGTTTTCAAAAGTACCTGTTGTATTTTCAATAGGATTGGTTTCAGGAGACCTTTTGATCTGATAGATATATTTTCCTATTCCTCCGGTGGATTTGATTGTAATACCTCCTGTAGATGCTCCGGCACACTCAACTTCTTTTTTTTGCAGGTCAGTAATAGATAGATTGGGGGGATTTATAATCGTAAAGTTGTTCATTGCGCCAGGGCAAAGATCTCTTTGAGCATCTTTGATAATCACATGATATGCTGAGGCAGAAAGGTCATTAAGTTGCCATGTTTGTCCATGATCCGCGGTCTGGCTTATAAGCGTACTGTCTGTTACTGAATTCATCTTATACAACGCGTAATTAAATCGCTCAGAACCTTGGGACGCCTTAAGTAAAAGCTGACCGTTACTTGGATTTATACATGTTGGATTATTGGTCGTGACCTCTGCAGATACCCGACTCGGCTCTATGATAGTCACGAATGACTTCACATTCGCACACACATTATTTACATCTATTGTATAAAGTCCCGCTTGTAAATTGTCCACTACACCGGCTGCAGCGTTGGTTTTTAAAATAACATTATCTTTAGATAAGGAGAAAGTAGTTATACCAATGCCTCCTGAAGACGCAAAATTAATCTCACCATCTCCCTTACCATGACAGCTAACATCTTTTTTTGTGGTTAATCCTAACACAGGGTCATACTTATTTATAGTCGGAACGG
This sequence comes from Cytophagaceae bacterium, assembly GCA_036386935.1. GTDB lineage: Bacteria > Bacteroidota > Bacteroidia > Cytophagales > Cytophagaceae > DASVUU01. The sequence goes on from DASVUU010000485.1 coordinate 9,645, forward strand.
GATAATCTTTAAAGCAAACACCGTATTTATCACCAACATTTGTTAGTCTTATGCTATAGCCATCAGGATTGTATGCGACCTTTGCTATTGAGATATTTTTATTGGATGTTAAACCTGACTCTACCAGTTTATCTCCAAAACAGCTTGCAGGATCTTTGGCCATAAGTTCGATATTGCACTGGGTATCATTAGGTATTCCTTTAATCAAACTATAACGATAATTCGGCGTTAAGCTTTCCACACCTGAAAGGTTTATGACGGCAGTCCCATTCTCAGCACATGTGGGGGTGCTAGTTATATTTTTTGGATCGATCCTTGGGCGGGCGGGCTGGACTGTATAGTTAAAAATTGAAGAGGTAACGCCTTTTTCATATTCTGCTGCTACCGATACTCTAAATTTGATATTAGTGTTTTCTGTAAGGCCCTTATTATTGCCATCTTCATCCCAATTATGAAAATCTTTAGGTACAAAATATATGTGTTGGCTGCCATTCCCGTATGTATTTTTTACATCAGAGACTCTCAACCAATTTTCAACCTGAACTTTATTATAATATTTTTCACAAGCTAGGTAGCATGATTCTGGTTTACCACTACAGCTGTTGATACAGCTCATATATTCAGGATTTAATTCTTCCTTATAATCGCCAAGCCAGTACTCCCAATTATATTTAAGTTTGTCAGCCCCACCTAAGATATTCTTGAGGTCAGTGGAAAAATGGACAGTGTCATCTGCACATGTTTTATTCGCGTTGTGAAAAGTGATAGGCTCCGGTTTTGGAATATCATATTTATATTGAATCTTAATGGAAGACCACGGGTCAGTTCCATTTTTAAATTCATCAGCATAGTGCCATAAGCCAGGTTGCTTGTCTTTAATGCCTCTTATAACGTGATCTTGGGAAACTTCATAGGCATCTGGAAAATTGGAGTTTATATCACTTACTGCTTCGGAGGTACAAGGTTCACTACCATTTTTTCTTTCATTATGAGTTATAAGAGTAAATGGAATTTCTGTGTCGGTAGCATCAATTTGTATGTCAAACAAATATACTTCAACGCCCCATCTGTTATTGACAGCGTTGTATACATAGCATCCATTTGAATTTATATTCCTTCCTTGATGGTAAACACTAAATACAGACTGTTTCTTTTTATCATTATCGTAATAGCCGGAACTGGCAAATTCTACGACCCGTAATTGCATTTTTATTGTTTGAGAAAATATTGTTGTTGGAATATTTAGACAAAAAACGAATAATGGCAAGAGATGAATTAAATAAGAAACAGAGTTCTTCCGGGGCTGCATTAAAAGAAGTTTAACTACAAAAATACCATATTCCCTTTAATTTAAAAATACTATTACTCAAACCTTTAGTACTTTTAAAATCATTTTTTGTACTATATAAATAACTTTCTATCGACATTCTCAATCTTATTAACTTTGAAAGAATTTTATCTACTTTTGAAGGCGTCTTTGAAAAATTCAAATTCAGCATTTAATCTAGTTTACCTTCACTAATGCGCATAAATGCCTTTTTATTAAATTTAGTGATACTAAATTTTTTAATCACTTCTCTATTTACAAAAGCTCAGGGACTGGAGGAAGGTACAACCTTAACGCCATTAGAAAAAGAGATATACAACAAGGTAAAATATGTTGAAGACAATAATCTTCTGACAGATCAGCTCACCGAGGAAGATTTGGAAGGATTACCAATTGGTATTGCAAAAAGAGTTGGTGATGCGACTTATATTATCGCAATAGACAATGCAGTGAGGGCGGAGAGCGGTTGGTTACTTAGTGCCTATGCTGCTATTGAGATGCCTGGGGCTACAAAAAAAATGGCTTTTGCCGGTTTGAATATTGCTTTTGGAAAGAAAGGGCTTTCAGCGACAACAAGTACTCGCCTGATGCTTGCAAGCCCTCAAATGATTGATTTATCTGATGCCGTTACCTTAGAGCTACCTGCAGATGGTCGGAATTATATTGAATTTAACTGCGGAGGTTTTGAATCAATTAACTTAAAAGGACTTCTGTTACTTGAAGAAGGACTTGTGACTCCAGACAAGAGCCTGGCACCGGCAGCTACTAGAGTTACAGGTACTTTCGAAATCAATACCAAAGACCTGCATAATATCGTGGTTTCTACTTCTCTCACTCCGTTTCAAATTACCGGTCTGGAAGGAATTTCATTCACGGTGAAGAACGCAGTACTTGACATGAGTGACATTGCCAATCCTAACGGCTTTAGTTTTCCGCAGGATTATCAAAATACATATGGCCCCAACATTCAACTTTGGCGGGGTTTCTATACACAGGAAGTCACAGTAGCCCTACCAAAAGAGCTTACGGGAAAGAACGGCAGAATCGCTTTACAGGGTAAAAGTCTTATGATAGACGAATCAGGGGTTTCAGGAGTATTCAGCGCTTTAAATTTGACAAATCTTGAAGACGGTTCGTTGGATGGGTGGCCCTTTTCAATCAATCGTGTTTCTATAGCCATTATTCATAATGAACTTAAAGGTGGTGGCTTCGGGGGAGAAATGAATATCCCGTTCTTAGGTGATGAGCCTCTAGGATATTCTGCAGACATGACAAAAGAAAACGGAAGCATCAATTATGCTTTTCTGGTTACTGTCCCGGAGGGAAAAGAGTTTACTGTCCCTTTTGCTGGGTTAGTAACGCTTGAGAAAAATTGCACGGTCGGAATACAAAAGATAGACGGCAAGCTTATGGCTACGGCCAATTTGCACGGAAATCTTACACTTAACCACAAGTTGCTAAAAGTCCAAAATATAAAGTTTGAAAGCCTACTTTTAGCTACCCAAAAGCCTTATGTTAGAAGTGGCTATTTCACGTTGTCGGGTGATGGCCAAGGAACAACAAATGGATTCCCTGTAGGACTTGAAAGTCTGGAGCTTGCTATTTTTGAGGGTCAATTGTCCATTGGTGGAAAAGTCTTTTTAAGCATGATGAATTCCGAAGACAAGGGATTTAAAGCGGAGACATTTGTAAGGGTACTGGCGAAAGTTGAAGAACAGCCGGTTGTAAATGGAGAAATAAAAAGTACGAGACAGAAGTGGAAGCTTGATAAGGTAAAAGTGGAAGATATAATACTGTCCTGTAACACCACTGTATTCAGCCTTAATGGAAGACTAACCTTGTTCCAGGATGATATCACTTATGGTGATGGTTTCAGGGGGAGCATAGCACTTAAAATCAAAAATGTCTTAGAAAATGGAATACAGGTCAACGCCTATTTTGGTGCTAAGGAATATAGGTATTGGCATGTGGATGCCTACGTGCCTGTAGGAAATATTCCCGTCGTTCCTCCCGTACTATCCATCACAGGAATTATTGGAGGAATGTCTTACCACATGGTGCGAAGTAAAAGTTTTGTGCCGGACTTCAATAAGCTTAATGTAGAAGCACCCACTTCCAATACTGGGAATGCAAAAGTTACAAGTGCGAGCGACTTTGTTTATGTTCCTGATAAAACTGCAGGTGTAGCATTTATGGCTGGCGTTACCCTCATTGCCGGAAATGAAAAAGCAATGAATGGCGATGTTGTATTAGAGGTAGCTTTCAATGATAATGGAGGTGGAATAAAGTATATTCAATTTAACGGAAGTGCTTATTTCTTCACGGCTGCCTCGGGCAGAAAGAGAGGAATGTCTTCTGATGCATCCGCCCCTTGTTATGCAAGTCTAAAAATGCTTTACGACAATGACAACAATGTTTTCCATGCGAACCTTGCCACTTACCTGAACATGGGTGTCATTAAAGGCACAGGCCCAAGTGGACTGATTGGTGAGGCAGTTATTCATGTTGACAAAAAGGATTGGTATATTCATATTGGCCGACCAACCGCTAAGTTGGGGATTGACATAGCTGGTTTTGTTTCTACAAGATCCTATTTCATGGTAGGAACTAAGATAGAGCCACCGGTACTTGACGCTGAACTTGTAAGCCTTTTCGGTAAAGAGGACAGAAGCAGTGCAATGAATACAACTCTTCTCTCCAGTGGTTCGGGTTTTGCTTTCGGCCTTAGCGCAAAGGCTGGCTTTGATGCTGAAATTACGCCATTCTACGCTATGTTTTCTGTGGGTGCTGGTACAGACATTATGCTCATGAATTCAAGAAAGTATTGCGAAGGTAGAGGTGCCAATCCCGTTGGTATTTCAGGATGGTATGGAGGAGGTACAGCGTACGTTTATTTGAAAGGAGCTGTGGGACTGAGGTTCAAAAATAAGAGATTCGACATCGCTAGAGTTGGGGCAGGGGCGATGCTAACTGCTAAACTTCCAAATCCAACATATTTGGAAGGAAGACTTGCTGGAGAGTATTCTATTTTAGGTGGCCTTGTTGATGGAAGTTTTAGTTTCTCGTTTACAGTTGGCGAGGAATGCAAAATCATAAACACGGGAAATGACCTTGGTGATTTGATGATAATATCTAGTGTCAAGCCTGACAATGGTGGACAGGAAATCAACGTATTTACAGCGCCTCAGGTGTCTTTTAATGTTCCACTAGGAAAAGAACTTCCATTACTTAATGTTGATAATGAAACAAAGATCTATAGGGTCGTAATGGATGAGTTTAGGTTAACTCATAATGAACAGGAGATCCAGGGCGAACACATCTGGAATGTAAAGCACGATGTAGTATCATTTAAGACGCGCGACATACTTCCCCCAAATTCTGACTTAAAATTGATAGTAAGATTACATTGGGAAAAGAAAATAGCTGACGGAGTGTGGGAGCCATTGAAGGAAGATGGAAAGATTGACTATGAAGCAAGAGAGGTAAAGTTTAAGACAAGTGAAGCCCCTTTAACAATACCTGATGAAAATATTGCTTATACCTATCCTGTCAAGAATCAATATCATTTACACAAAGACGAAACAAACAAAGGGTACATTAAACTCAAATGGGGACAGGAATACCTGTTTAAAAGCAATGATCCCCTTACACAATACAGTTATGTAATAAGATTTAAAACTGCCGGTGGAAAACTGATTGAGAAGCCATTTACTTACCGTGCAAATGAGACTTACGTCGACTTTGATATCCCATCTGAACTAATGCCAGAAACAGTATATCAGGTTTTCTTTGTGAAAGTACCAAAACTTTCCGAAGCCGATGCCAATGTCGCAAGAGCTACAACATCTATTAGCACTAATAGCAGCGGTAATACTGTGAAAATGAAAGAAACATCTCTAACGGGTAGTGTTTCAAGTGGAGCAGAGAAAGACTTATACACTACTGTGTTTAGAACCAGCAAATATGCAACATTCAGTGACCGCATGGCTTCGATGAGTCAACAACAGGACTTATTTAATGTAGCCACTGGAAATATTGCAGTAATTGCTAAACGAGCTATGGCACAGGAAGTATTTGACAAGTTTGAACTTGAGGGAGACGGGGAACAAACACAACCACTTATTCAATGTATTGCAACTACTGACAATAAATGGTACAGTACTTTTGCTTATCCAATCATCTATGAACATTACGCCTCATCAGGACAGACAATAGGTTGGAGGTCTCCTGTTGAAGAACATGGTGTGCCGCCTTTGAAGGGAGTCAGAATTGGAAATGTAGATGAGTCAGAAGATGTATTACTTTCTGAAGGTGAAAAAAGTGCTGGCTTTGCGCAAGGAAAGTCTGGAAGGATTGTAATTGAATACTACTTATCTCACTATGCTTATAATGATTACCAGGACCTATTGAATAAAGCTGCAAACGCATATCTGTCCAACAAATTACGAGCGCCGGAGGGTGCTAGGAGATTACTTGAATCAAAGGGCTATGTTGATTTAATGGAAGACAAGTATCCCGTTAAGCTTAGCTACACCCTGCCAGGAACAAATCACATTACTTCAGAGAAAGAATTTAAGATCAAATTTTAAGCTGCATTCTAAAATGCAGTATTGTTATGTATAAAAAATTACTTCTATTTATTCATCTACTTTTCTTTGCTACCTATGGGTTCTCTCAAAACCTTGAAGAAATAAAAGCAGAAAAAGGTGTAAAGCTAAATGGAGCTGTTACTCTAAACACGGTTGGTTACCTATCTGAAGGAATCAGAGCCAGGCGAGATCCTTTTGCCTGGTTTCTTTCAGGAAGTCTTAACGTGAATCTTTTCGGCTACAATGCCCCCTTATCATTTAGCTACAGCAACACACAGAGGAAGTTCACGCAGCCTTTTAATCAATTCAGTTTTGCACCCCAATACAAATGGGTCAGAGCTTATATAGGTTATAACAGCATGACATTTTCCAACTATACATTAGCAGGTCATGTGTTTTTCGGAGGCGGTGTAGAACTTACTCCAGGAAAATGGAGGGTAGCTGCCATGTTTGGTCGGCTAAGAAAAGCAGTACCCTATGATCTGAATGCGCCTGAGACAAGCTACAGTGCGTCTTTCAAGCGAATGGGCGCTGGGCTTAAAGTAGGCTATGATGATGGAGGTGGAAACTCAGTAGGCTTAATGTTTTTTGGGGCTAAGGACATTAGAAATTCCCTACCTTTTATAATTTCTTATGGCCCTTTAACTCCGAAAGAAAATGGAGTTGTAGGGATAACCGGAAGAAAGAAAATTATTGGAGGACTGTTTGTAGATGGGGAATATGCTATCTCTGCTATCAATTCAGACACCAGGGCTGCAAGCACTGATAGCCTGAATTTAAATTCAGTTGACTTAGTGCCTGAGCGTACCACAACCAGATACTTTAGTGCCTACAATGCAAGTGTAGGTTATCAGCGAGAAAAGTATTCGATACAGTTACGTTATGAGCGCATAGCACCCGAATATCAAACGTTAGGAGCTTATTATTTCAACAATGATATGAGGAATATTACCATTGTGCCAAGTGTACGCCTGTTCAATAGCACTCTTACTTTAAATGGAAACGTCGGCTTCCAAAGAAACAACCTTGATAAGAGCAGAGAGTCCACAACACAACGATTTGTTGGCTCAGTAAACGCAAACTATCTTCCTAATGAAAAATGGAATTTTTCGGGTTCCTATTCAAATTTTACAACCTTTACCAATATCAGACCTCAACCAGATCCATTCTTTAGAAATAACCTTGATACACTTAATTTTTATCAATTAAATAATACTATCAACGGGCTAGTAGGATACAATTTTGGATCGCAAGAAAGAAAGCAGAATGTGATGTTGAATGTATCTTACCAGAGGGCTAAAGATGCAGCAGAATTTGCAAGTGCTTCGGAAGGAATATCAGATTTCTATACTACCAACCTGTCCCATTCGTACACCATAGTTCCGAAAAGCTTGACTGTAGGAACAAGTGTAAATTATTATATAGCGAACACACCAGGAGTACAGACCAACTATTACGGGCCCAATCTAAGCCTCTCAAAACAACTCTTTGAGAGAACCGTCAGAGCGACCTTATCAAATTCCTACAACTACAGCAAGGCAAACGAGCGAAAGAATGGGGCCGTGTTCAATACACGGTTTAACGTCAACTACTCCCCAAAGAAGAAAGAAACCCAAAATAAAATGTTTCAACAAGGTCATGTTCTTGGCATTAGCATTAATGTGCTGAATAAGCTAGACGGAGAAGTGACTAAAGGGTATTCCGAGTACACAGGAAGTGTTGTGTACACATATTCATTCTAAAACCTTTGTCATTATAGGCGACTTCTTATACTTTTTATCGTTGCTTCTAAATTAAATTGAAAACTTTCAATGTCATCCAAATCATACATGATAGTACGAATGTGCGCCCTATCAAAAAATAATTTTTGTGCTTTTAAATTTTGAATAGTTATAATTTCCTTCCCTAGTGCTGATGCGTAACCTAATTCATAAAAAGCATTTTTATTATCATGGGTTGTATCTGCAATAATAATTTCGCTTTCCTCAATAGACCTATAAATTGTATCGACAATAACATCGTTGTCTCTAAAATCGTCAGCCCTATGTATATTCATCCCAAAAGTTTTCTCTAGGAAAGAACGGATGTGTTGGAAATATAGCACATCTAGCTCTTCAGTATGAAAGGGCATAATCATAAAGGCTTGATTGGGCTTTGAACTAGATAAATTATCTATTCTTTTGAGAATGAACTTTAGAGGATTACCTGGGTAAATTTCCATTACTTTGTATAGGTTAATCTTATCTAAGGTAAAATAGATTGGCCTTCTATTTTGATAATCAGTAAAAAACGTCACTGTGGGGTCAAGTTCCCTATAGTAACTATACTCATCCCGATTACTCCCAATGAATCCTTCTAGGAAGTCGCTATCGATTCTTTTATCCAGTCTAAAATAAATATCAGTCACAAAATCATCACAGAATCGTTTCTTTTGAGAAATAGAAGATGCTTTTTCCATTTCATTGACATACCAGCAGGGCGTAACCCCTTCAGGCATTACAAATCCATTCTCATACAGAAAATAATTCGAAGGATCACTTTTTAGCTCGTGGAACCGGTGCAATTTCATTACTTCGTGATAGTCGTATTTCTGATGATGTTTTACAATCATCATTTTCTTAGCATTTTCCATAAGCGTTTAATGTTAAATTACCAGTAGATTATTTTAATATCTTACCTTGATAGGTTGACTGAGCTCAGAACGAATACCATTTTTAAAGCTAGCTTGAACATTATAGTGATAGACTGAATTCATTTCCGCGTCAGTATCTTGATAGGTTAAAATGTTACCCGGCAACACCTTGTATATCTTCAAGGGCTGACCTTCTTTCCCCCTATAAATAGTAAACTTACTTACCGAAGTTTGGCTATACTCCCATTTAAGCATTATCTTCTTGTTGGCTCTATCGACTGTAGCTGTTATCTCTCTTATAGGCATTCTTGCTCCTGTCTCAAAAAGCACCTCCTTTGATTTAGCGATCCCACTATTACCAGTGCTATCAATTGCAACTAAATAATACCTATACCTTATTCCTAAAGTAGTGGTAGAGTCTCTAAATAAAGTTCTAGTTCCTTTCCAGTCCGCAAGTTTGATACTGTCCTTTCCAATAGCCTTTCGCCATAGCTCGTAACCTAATACATCATTGCTTGAACTGTTGACCCATTCAAGCTTGACGCCATTACTTTCAGTAATCACACTAGTAAAGGCTGGAGAATTAGGGGCGATTATATCAGGACGAGCGATCGCAAGGATGGTTGAGTAGTGAGAGGGATTGTAATATTTATCTACTGCGATTATTTGGTAGTAAGCATTCTTTGTTAGTGTATGGATATTTACGGTATCTATAAATGTTGGAATTGGTAAAATACTAGTTGTTCTCTCTATAAATTCTTCTTTCAAACTGTTTGCCCTAAATACCCTGTATCCAAGTATATCGATTTCAGCATTCGGTTTCCACTCTAATCGTACGATGCCTAATGAATCAACTTTTGCTTTTATTCCGACTGGTGCAACGGGAGGAATACTGTCAACAAGTTGCGCCAGAAATGGAAAGGAAAAATAAGCTTCTCCTGAAGTTTTATGAATATACTTTATCTGGTAGTAATTATTATATGATGGCGGAGTATCTATAAACGTTCTTTGAGACAAAGGCAACAAATCTTTGTTAAGAGCTACATAAGGGCCGTTAGAATTTGATGAACGTGTAATATAAAAACCCTTTATCAATGGTTCGTAATCTTTCTGTACACTCCATGTCAAGGTAACCTTACTGTTCTGAATTACGGAAGCCGACATAATTGTCACTACTCCTTCAAGTCCCTTTCTTCCCTTGCCACTTATGGCCTTTGATGGTGGACTTGATTCAGCAAACGCAGACATACCTTTTACCCGATAATAGTATGTCTTCTCATTGTCAGGCAATGAGTCCACATAGGAATATTCCTTATCATTGCTCCGGCCCATCATTATATAGGGCAAGTCATTTAAATTCTTGAACGTTTTACCGTCAGTGGATCTTTCTACAAAGTAGGCTGAATAAAGCCGGTTATGCAGGAAAACCGGCCAAGTTAAAACTGCTTTCTGATCGTCAAATTTTACTTTCACATCAGTTATTATTGGTAACACTCGTTCCTTTCCTATATCGAGAACTGCGACCCCTGGCTCTACCTTAATACCACTTGGATTTGGGGCCAAACTTATTCTGTAAGCGTATCGTGCACCTTTCTCTAGTCGTTTGTCAAACCATAGCAAACCGGCTGCAATAGCCGTAATTTGTGACATGTCGCAAACAAGTAAGGCCATTCCAAATTTATTTTCGAGTTCTTGTTTATTTCGCAAAAGGTCTTCGGGTGTTGGATTGTCAGAGATCTGAAAGCTCTCACCGTATAGGCATTCCTGTACAACACCAGCCTTTTCATCTTTGAGTATTATAGGCTCGAATGCCTCCTTGGAATACGGTTTTATTGGATGGCTAGAAAGGGGTTTAGCTACTTTTGAATCAATGTCATTAAGCTTTCCATTGGTCAGAAGAGAAAACCGCTCTATCACGAAACCATACTTGTTACCTAGCTGCCAGACATATGGGTTTGATGGCGCCCATCGCAAAGTCACTTTCTTATCTTTATACTGAGCCAGAACTTTGATTGAATTTTCCTGGCCAAAAAGGGTTATCGAAAAAAAAGTAAAAAATATGAAGATTAAAAAATGTCGCATAAACAATTGAAATAGTTCTGCAAAGATATACCAATCAGGGCTTGAAGACAATTTTTGTCTACGCAACGCGTAGTATAAATTCTTAATGAGGCTATATTGAATCATTAAAGGCGACATCGATAGGTTTTAAAATCAAAACCTACTTACCTCATGGTACTAGTAGTACCTGCAAATGCCATTCTCTATTATTGAATACGTTCCCTGTCAGAACTTCTTTCCAGATAAGGTGATATATTTTGTCTTCTTTAAGATCAAAATGAAACCGTTAGCTCTGCACGTGTCTTCAAAGCAATTTTCAGTTATACCAGGGTTGAAATTGTACTTGCGAACCTAGATCTGAACCTAGGTTCTTTTAAAATCTCAAGTTTGAAACAAATACGAGACGCCTATGAAGGTAAATTATAAAGTAAGGGGGTGGGTAACTCAAAGTTTGTCACAGTCCTGTCACAATAGGCATAAAAAAAGGCCTTAGATTAATTCTAAGACCTCATTTTGTGAACCCGCTGGGATTCGAACCCAGGACCCCTACATTAAAAGTGTAATGCTCTACCAGCTGAGCTACGGATTCATCAATTTGCAATTGAAAATTTGACTATATTTCCCTTAATTGCGAGTGCAAAAGTAACAGGTATCTCTACAATTCCAAAAAATGCCCAATAAATTATTCATATTTATTTTTATCCTTTCTCTTCAAATATTTCAAGCTTCTGCTAATCAGAACATAGAACAAAATTTAGCTCATGCCGATAGTTTGTTCAGTCAGCAGAAATATACACAGGCTTTAGATACCTATAATCACTTGCTAGAGGTAGAAAATTATTTTAACAGACCAATGCTATTGAAAATGGCATTCATTAATGAAAATATTGAGGACCACACCCAGGCGCTCTATTGTTTAAACTTGCTCTACCTAAAATATCCACATAAAGCAATTCTTGCAAAGATGGAAGAGTTGGCGGAAGGAGAGGAGCTACTAGGGTATCAATATACAGACTCTGAATATTTCGTGTCATTGTATAAAAAATACTATCTGTATGTGATGGTATCCTTACTAACTCTTTCCTCCGCATTTTTTATATATTTTCTAATAAAGTATAAAAGGAGGTTAAAGCTAGGCCAGTGGCCGGTGGTAG
>DASVUU010000486.1:0-2347 GCA_036386935.1 Cytophagaceae bacterium
AGGCGAGGTATGCTAGTACTTTTGGATCGCAAGCTAACAATTACGGCGCCTTTCACTATTTAATAACTTTCCGGCCAAGCCTTACCAACTTATTCAATATCCTAGTTTTAATAGTTCAGGTACATTATTAATTAATTTAATTTAATTTGCGTGGCTATTTACGAAACACAATGAAGTACAAAGATTTTCAATATTTATATAGCGTCGCATTTGTAATGGTCCTTACATTAGCAAGCTGTTACGGCCAATCTCCAACATTTACAAATCCCGTCATAGCTGGAGCCTATGCGGATCCCAGTATCTGTAGAGTCGGTGACGATTATTATTTGTCAAATTCAAGTTTTGAATATTTTCCTGGTATCCCCATATGGCATAGTAAAGACCTAATCCATTGGGAGCACGCGGGGTTTGGTATTCATCGCAAAAGTCAATTTGACTTTAATGGTGTAGCTTCCTCAGCCGGTGCATGGGCCGGGAATATAAGATACAACGACGGTGTTTTTTATCTGCCCTTGTCTTGGGTAGACTGGCGTATGAAAGTTGGATTTAAGACCGTAATACTTACTGCGACAAGTCCTTCAGGTCCTTGGTCAGATCCCCATGTTATTGCCGACACGATTTGGGGGGTAGACCCATCTTTATTTTTTGACGACGATGGCAAATCATATATCATAATGAATCATCCACCTGTAGGGTTTAGTTACCCAGGCGCCGCATCTATAATGTTGCAAGAAATAAATTTGAAGACTATGGCATTAGTAGGAACTCGCTCATTTATCGGCCGTGGAGCATTAATTGATGCACAATACCCTGAAGGCGGCAAGATGGTTAAAAAGGATGGTTACTATTATCTTTTTATTGCTGAGGGAGGAACTGCACAATACCATGCGGTTACCGTTTCGCGAAGCAAAAATATTACAGGACCTTACGAAAACTATCAAGGAAACCCGATACTGACACATCGCTTTTTAGGTTATACCTATCCGATCATAAATATTGGTCATGCTGATATAATTGAAACTCAAAATGGAGAATGGTGGATGTCTGCCTTGGGGTCAAGAGTACTTGGCGGTAAGGTCAATATTTTTGGACGAGAAAGTTTCATGGTACCGGTTAAATGGGACAAAGGCGAATGGCCCATTGTAAGCCCAGGCCACGGACTTGTGCGAGAAATAGAGAAAGTGCCAAAGTTAAACCCCTTTGAGGCTTCACAAATACCTTCTCGTGACGAATTTGATGGTTCCAACCTCTCCCATATATGGGCTTTTATTCGAACCCCTGCGAGAGATTTTCATAGTTTAGGCAAAGGTCAACTTAGGTTATTGCTAGGCCCAGAAAAGTTATCTGAAGTAACATCACCTGCCTTTATTGGACAAAGGCTTTGTTACAGGAAAGGAGAAATAGAAAGCCAATTTATATTCAAAACTGACCGAGAGAATGAGGAAGCTGGCTTGGTAATTTATAAATCAGAAAAATCCTTCCTTAAGTACATTGTTAACAATCGGCTGCTGAAAATTATACAGCAAAAGGATTCAATTGAGACACTTCTATTTAGCAAGGAGGTCACCTATTCTGAATCAATAAAGCTGAAAATAATTCAAAATGAAGAGAAATTTGATTTTTTATTTTCAGAGAAAGACAAGTCATGGAAAGCCGCGCTTTCCAATTATGATGGCAGTCTATTTAGCGTGGAGCAAGCTGGAGGATACATGGGAGCCTTTGTTGGAATTTATGGCAGTAGTCAGGGACGACGTTCTTCAAGTTCCGCTATATTCAAATATTTTGAATACAAACAATCGACTTCTGATTGACTATTGTTGTAAAATGTTGCAAAGTATTAATGCCTTTTATTTCTTTCAAAGATTGACCATTTTTATTGGCCAATCTTTTTAACAAAGAATTTGAGAAGACCCAGCTGCGATGATTAACTAAGATAGCGATGTATAACATTAGCTTAAGTCGTAGCTTGGGATTACCGTTATATTTAATTTGACACTGTTTTCCGCAGAGCGCCAGGCTCAAGTTACCGGAGGTTTTAGAATCCACATTTTAACAAGTTTATGCAGTACAAACCAATGTTTCTCGATCTTTTTAAATGACTTGGAATTTGAGTTGAGGGTCTCAATGAAACAAACCGCCCCTCAAAGCTTAATTGCTACAGAATAAGGTAAATGAGATAAGTTGTCAGCGCCGTTACAATGGCTAAACCGCCTACGACACCGATGACCTCAAGGTAATATCTCTTCACCACAGAATCTTTGAAAGTTACTCAACTCGGTAAGAACTTCCGCAATCATAAATAAGAGTAGGGGTGGGTTCATCTAGCTCAGCTCTATCCACAGGCATC
>DASVUU010000487.1:0-3537 GCA_036386935.1 Cytophagaceae bacterium
ACTTTCACCTATTTTGAACTCCATTTAACAAGGAAGAGCTTATTCAATAAGATTTACACTATCTTTTGAAAAATAAATATTTTTTTGGGCAACCTTTTCGTATTATTTGGATATAGAATAGAAACAGCTAACTGCGACGACTGCATTAGTTTCGGCAAAATCTACCAGTCCGCAGAAGGGAGTTTATCGCCTGCCAGTACAACTGCTCAAATTGCATATTTTCTTGTCTTATTAAGGAATTCTTAAATCTAAATACAGATATATAATGAAAAAATTGATTACATATATTTTCATGTCAATCCCATACTTTGGATTAGCCCAGCAAGAATACTTCAATGTACATGAATGGGGAACATTTACGACATTGAATACAAGTGACGGCCTTCCATTGCATGGCCTTTTTAAGGATGAAACACCTCTTCCTCCATTTGTTTATTCAATGCCTTTCTTTTCCTACGATAAAACGGTTGGATGGCCAGATACAACCCAATTAAAAAATGTGTCTACGAAGATGGAAACCCCGGTTTTATATTTTTATACAAATAAGCCAAAAGAAATAAGAGTTAAGGTGGGATTTAATGGAGGAACAATAAGCCAGTGGTATCCTCAAAGGTATGCTGGTGAGGCTGGACCCACCGAGCCATATGTTGATTTTGCTAGGAACTACCATGGATCGATCGAATGGAAGGCTAGTATATTATCAAAAGATACAGTACTGCCTTATTCTCCCCCTTCAGATCAAGTAAATCTGGAGTGGTCGGCACCTCGGCAAACAAATGCCAATTTAATAAAGGGCTCAAATGGGGAAATAGAAAAATATTTATTCTACCGAGGAATAGGAAACATAACGCTTCCAATAAAGATAGAGTTTAATAAAACAGGTAAGCTTGTTCTTACCAATAGTGCCAGCGAGGATTTAGGGTATGTACTTGTCTATGAAAAATCGGAAAACATCAGTCAAACCCCCACTATTTGGTGGCAAGGAAGTTTAAAGGCAGATACATATAAAGTTATTCCTAAACCCACTGCCTCTGATTGGACAGAGGTTTATGAGGCTACTGATAATTTTGAAACTGCATTAGCAAAAGCAGGGCTTTATCCTGATGAAGCCCGAGCGATGCTTTCCACTTGGCATAATAGCTACTTCGAAAAAGAAACTGGTCTTAAAGTTTTCTGGATACTCCCTCGTAAACTTACTGATCAGATACTTCCACTAGAACTGTCAGTGAGACCAGATAACCTTGAAAGAGTGATAGTAGGCAGATCTGAAATATTGAGTCCTGAGATGGAAGCACAATTATATCGTGACTATAATCAAGGCAATTTTGCTAAATACGAAGAACACAAATACTACAACGCCTTCCTTGAGCGGATGGCTCAGTTAAAGGCAGGTGCAAAATTGGAATATACTGCTATCGATGAACCATTAACTGGAGTTATCGATGAATCTTCGTCTAATAAGATCAATCTATTTCCAAACCCCGCAGCCGATCAAATTGCAATAACCTTATCGGAGGGGGATAAAAACAGTATGCTTTCTTTGACAATTATAAATAGTGTTTCTGAAAAAGTAATCGAAGTAAAAAATCACCATATTGGAGCAAACTTAAATATTGAAGAACTGCCGAATGGGATCTATTTAGCCTTGATTTCTTCTGAGAATAAAAGATATAAGATAAAATTCCTTAAAAAATAGATTCAAAATTACCTTTCAGAGTTAGAGAACGGCTGCCTCGATCTAGCTGAAAAGCGCCAGCATTTATCCATAGGATAGCAGGTCTGTATCTGGTTTCCGTCAGGAAAGACGAATTATCATAAATGTGTATAGCTAAGAGCGAGGCCCTGTGCAACGCTGTTAAAATTATCTCCTCTGTGTATTTTCTCTGGAGCAAAGTTTTTTTCAAATATGTCCATCACAGACTTAGTTGAAGACGTGCCTCCTGTTAAGAATACATTATGGATGTCGCTAAAATCAACATTTGAATTCCTTACGAAATCGGTTAAAAAGGCCTCTATTTCTCGCGTGTCTTTGCTAATCGATTGGTTGAACTCATCTAAGCCTAATACATGATGAATGTCCATGTTGGATCCGCGGAAAGTTATCTCTGAAGATTCTTGCTCTGATAAAGTCACCTTGGTTTTTTCTATTGCTCTAAACAACGCAAAACCAAGGTTGCTGTCTATAAGATCCATCAACCTCTTCAATGCAGGGTTTTTATTGGTGTATTGATAGTAATTGTCCAATTGCTTTCTGATTTTTCCTTCTTTCAAAAATGCCATTTGCTCCCACTCGCACAGTGTCCTAAAAATGTGAACGGGCAAATCAAGCATCTTTCCATAGGAGTCATATTTGATCCCATAGCCAAAGTAGGAAACAAGTTTATGCCACATTATTGCCGCGTCAAAGTCATCGCCACCTATGTGGATACCGCCGGTTTTAATGATATCTGACCTTCTATCTTTCAAAGCAGATTTGTTCTTGTCTAACTTCATGAGGGTAAAGTCGGACGTTCCGCCCCCAAAGTCCCCGATGAGCACTAACTCTGGTGTTTCTAGTGTTTGTTCGTATAAGTAGCCTGCAGCAATTGGCTCATATTGAAACAAAATCTTTTCAAATCCCACCTTCTTTGCGGCCGTTCGCAAGCGATTTTCTGCCAGTTTATCTTTCTCTGGATCCTCAGAAAATACAACAGGGCGCCCAAGTACAACTTCCTTCACGTCCTCTTGCAAAACAGCATCGGCTTCCTTTTTCAAAAATTGCAAAATCAATCCAACGAGGTCTTCCGCAGTATATTTTTTCCCGAAGATGTAGGTGAATGTAAAATTTGACTGGGGTAGAAGGGTTTTCAATGATTTGAGCAGGCGACCACTCATGTTATTTTCTATGTATTTATGTATGGCTTGATTGCCTATATATAAATGTTGAGCATTTTGAAAATAGATCAATGAGCTCTCGCTCAAAACGTGGACTATTTTATTATTATCTTTATTAAGTGCGGCCAGTACTGAATTGCTAGTACCGAAATCTATCCCGTAAATATGTTGTGACACTAATATTCTTTTTAGGGTAAATTTAATGAATAGAACGTTAAAACAGCAGAGGAGCTACCTAGTAAACCTGGATTACTTATAATGTCTTGAAATTCTGAACTAAATTCGATCAAATAGTTTAGGTTGGACTACGTACTTTATATTTGTGTTGAATTTTAAGACTTTTAGATGAGAGGATTTACCCCAGATAAACCCATCCCTTTGCTTACTCCGAACCTAGGAGAAGTAGAATCTGCTTATGTTGAAAAGTGTATTGTCTCTAATTGGGTTGCCTATAATGGGCCTATGGTAAAAGAGTTTGAGGAGAAAATATCCCGATATACAGGCGCCACCTATTGCGTTGCGACAAACACAGGAACTTCGGCACTTCATTTATCCTTGCTTTGTCTTGGAGTAAAGCATAGGGATCTAGTTATTACGACGCCGTTTACGTTTGTATCCCCCGTTAACACAATTAAATATGTTGGCGCAGATCCGGTTTTTATA
>DASVUU010000488.1:0-8761 GCA_036386935.1 Cytophagaceae bacterium
CCATCAATGGAGGCGAAGGTTTTGATTGTAAAGAAGGGTCCATGCGAGGAACGGTTAGTGGAAATCGTTTTTACAATCTTTCTCGCCAAGGCCTTTATATTGATGCCTGGGATCAACACATTGAGGATATTGATGTGTTTAATAATATTGTCTCCGATTGTTCTTTTGGTTTTGTACTAGCCACTGAGCAGAAAGGTGATGTATCAAATGTAAGGGTACATCATAATATTTTTTACAACAACCGAGATTCAGGAATAGAAATTATAAACTGGGGAAACGACAACTCACTTGAGGGTCCTAAGAAAAATATAATGATTTATAATAACACTGTTTACAACAATGGATGGAAGGAAAACTGGCGAGCTTTTGGAGGGATACATATTCAAGCACAAAACGTTTCTAACGTATTAGTTACAGGAAACATAGTAAGTAATAACTGTGCATTTCAAATAGCCCATAATAATCAGGCAGGACTAATTTTTTCTTACAATTTAATTGACGGCCACAATAAACTTCCCTTAAGAGATACCAATGGCACTTATTACGCCAGGAATAGGTTTCCTTATATCCCGATAGACGGTGATAGCGCAACCAAATCGTCCCCGCTTTTTATTGATCCCAAAGGAGCTGATTTCCGACTTTCAGAAAGTTCTCCTGCAATCAATAAAGGAAATCCTGCAAAGCTCTTTCAAGATCCAGACGGCTCTAGAAGTGATATCGGCGCCTTACCTACCACCATACCACTATCAAATGAAGTACAAGAAATGGCTACAAATATCAGCTTGTTTCCAAATCCCACCAAGCAAGGTGAAGCAATATACCTAACCGTCAAATTTAAAAATATTATTGAAATGAAATTATTTAATTTGCAGAATGTCGCCCAATTAAATATAACGCCAGTTGATATCAGCAATAATTTATGCATGATTTCATTAGAAGGAGTAAATAAAGGAATTTATCTGCTGAAGGTAAAAACTAATGATGATGAGGCCTTCATAAGGAAAGTTGTTGTTTATTAAATCATTTGAATAATAAAGACTGTTATGGGCAAGCCAAAAGTATATAACCGCTTGGCAATGGATTTGGGCTTAATCAACAGCTGGTGGAATTCGATTGGTTGTCTCAAGACTTAATTAGATAGAGTCATTTAGCTAAAAACAAGAAGAGACGTGGAAAATCCGCGTCTCTTGGATTATATAGGTTTATCCAGCTTATCTCATTACCGAAAACTTGTCTTTCTTAATAAGCTCTCCGCCACTAGTAATTGTGTAAAGATAAATTCCAATTGGTAAATCATGAGTGAGAAAATCCAGCTTCCCGTTATTTAACCCTTCAAAGCTCTTCATCAGTTGTCCGGCATGATTATAAATGCTGAATTCAACTGGCTTGTTCGCATTTTCTATTGAAATAGAGCCGGAATTTTCCATTGGGTTAGGAGATAAGGTAGTTAGCACGCTGCTTGTTTCAACCCATTGAGTATAGGTTTTTCTGCATAACTCCCTTAGACAGTTGTTGCTTAGGAACCTGATCTCTTCGTCGTAAGTCACCGCATCGCAACGATTTCCAGCATCTGGAACCCACATCATCGAGTTATCAAAAATAACTTTTGTCACTGACACTAAGTATTTACCTGATTTTTCAAAGGTATGAGTTACAAAAGCACCTGTCGTATCGCTGCCATCACCAAGATTCCAATAATAATGAATGGTTTCCGGCCTTAATTCTTTTGTTGTAATAACCTCGTCAAGACCCCGGATTGTATTCCCCTGTATAGATATTTGAATATCTGCACGGCATGAACCATCCAAAAATGTGTCTCCTGGTATTTCTATCCACATTTGATACTTCCCTCTGCAAACCTCGCCATAGTAGCATGGTATATCGGTGTGCAATAAACTATCATGAGTAAAAGCCTCGCAAACCGCTTTTCCTTTCATATCGCCTAGGAGCGGATTTGTAAAAGAACCTGTGTACACAGTCACTAGATACTTTCCAGGTTTCTTATAGGTATGCTTTCCGGTAGCCATATTATAATCCTTACCATAGGTGGGGTGAGTGTTGAAGAATTGGGATGCCGATGTTCCATCCCCAAACGTCCAATAGTTAATGTCCTCATTACGATGACCCTCTGCCGCTAGGTATATTCTACCATCATGATATGAAAGTGTGTGTCCCTCCACAGAAAACAATGGTTTTAGATTACAGTCTTTTGTCTCAACCCAAAATGAATCTGATTTGCTACATAATTCTTCATAATAACAAGGGATAAATCTATTTAAAAGACTGTCGAACTCTTCAGCAGCACAGACGAATTCTGTTTGACCCTTCATATTCTTAAATACCTTAGTATGATATTTTACCAGATACTTTCCGGGGTTATTATAGCCATGAGTGCCAGAAGATCCATCTGAAGACGTTCCATCACCCAAAGTCCAATAATTGTATACCTCATAGATGGAAGGTGTGTACAGCGTCGGCCTGTTATCACTGAAAAGAAGAATGTTCCCTTCCATGACTGCTGATGGCTTTATATCACAGGTTGGTTGTACTATTGGTACCGTTGAAATATCTTCAATCTTTACGATTTTCGTCTCCGACTCTTGACAGATCACTTGCAACATTCCCATTGTTGGGCTAAAGACTTTTAATGTAACTTTATATTCGCCAGGCTTAGGATAATAGTGGGCGACCTTGGATCCTTTGCCAGTTTGCCCATCACCAAAATCCCACGAATAGTCCTGATGACCCAGCGCATCAGCCTTGAAGGTAACGGTCACGTTATCGCCTACTAAGCATTTATAATTAGGTGGACATTTGTAAATTTCCTTTGTATAAGTAAAACCAGCAGAGCATATTTGTGCATTGACAAAGTTACTGAGGGAAAGTAAGAACATTAAAATGACCAGAGAATGTCGAATTTTAAAAGCTAAGAATAATTTCGTTTTCATGGTAAAGAGGATTAAGTGAATTTTTTATTTGTATGAAAGACCCCGACTTTTAAAATGGTTGCCTAGGCATTTTTTTTCTTTTCTTAAAAAAAAACGTAAGAAGACTCAGATCTAGAAGATTACACCTTATTAGTACTCGCTAATAAAATTATATTCAAAATATGCTATCTTTTACAGCCCCGGAGCTGGGTCTCCACGAAACGAAAATATTTTCAGCTTACCCAGGCAACCCTTTCCATATATATAGTCTTAGATGCAACACCTGAGTGTTCAAGGAATGACGTATACTGAAGAAGAAATCATAATTGGATGTCAAAAAGGCCATGGGGCAGCTCAGGAGGCTCTGTACAAGACTTATGCATCCAAAATGCGCTACATCTGCATACGGTATGCGAGCTCTACAATGGAAGTGGACGATATATTCCAGGAAGCATTTATTAAAATATTCAACAACATAAAAAACTATAAAGGCGACGGATCCTTTGAGGGCTGGATAAGAAGAATATTTGTAAATACTGCAATCGATTCTTTCAAAAAGGATCAAAAAAAATTATCCAGACCTCTTTTAGATTACGATACTCACGACAAATCAGAGACAGAACATGAAGAAAGTTTTGAAAGCTTCGCTGAATCGTTGTCGAAAGACGAAGTGTTAGAAATTATCACTCAACTTCCGGATGGGTATAAAATGGTATTCAATCTTTATGCGATAGAAAATTATAGCCATAAAGAAATCGCCTCTATGTTAAATATTACCGAAGGAACATCTAAATCACAGTTGTCTAAAGCAAGGTCATTGCTGAGGAAACAGGTGAAAGAGTATGCTTTGCAAAACAATCATAAAATAATAGATATAAAATTTGGCGTTAATAGAGATATCTTGGGCGCAAGACCAGCATAGAAAACATTGTTATGAAGGAAGAAAATAATATAGATAAGTTTTTCCAAAGCCAACTCAAGGAAGGTGAAGCTGAGGTACCGGCTGCATCATGGGATGCTATAAAACCGAAGATTAACACAAGCCCTAACAACGGGATGTTTAATAACCGTCATTCCAACAAAGCCCTCCTGCTGTGTTTACTCTTTGGAGCTTTAATTTCTGGAATTGGATTTTACACATATCATTTACAAAAACAAAATGATTTATTGGTAGAGCTTTTAGATAAGGACGAGGATCTAATTAACAAGGAAGAAGAGCTTTACAAAGAATTACTAATCAAAAACGAACTGGCGGCAAAAACGAAGAACAATAGTAGAACTAACAAAAGCGAGGAGTATCCCTTGGTTGGAAGTAATTTACAAGATAATCATAAGAACCTTGGTCGAACGAAAGTTAGCCAGCAAAGTCCGTTGGCCACAAATAATGCTCCACACAAGGCAAATAGCGTAGTTGATGGGAAGCATGTAGACAATAACGCAAGGCTTAATGGACCAAAAAATTCAAGCGAAAATCACGGAACTAGTCTTATTTATGAAGCAAATAAATTAGAAAATAATACGGAAAATAGGATTGATTACAAACAACAACTGGCTAGAACAATAAAGAATCGCCAGGGTCCTCCTGCAGCTACTTCAAACAATACTGCTATCGCTAATTCACCCCTAAATGCGATAGTAGACAAAAACCTGGCCCAACTGACCCTTTCAAAAGACAATGGTAACATGTCTGCCGATTTAGTCCCAAGTAGCAACTCTGAGGCAAAGGAGAATTTAAATATTTCTAACTCAAGTCAATTCGAAGAAGTTAAATCTTCCGAAAAAATCGAAGAAAAGATCTTAGCAAATCCTTCTCAAGACGCAGCAAAAAATCGCGCTAGTGATGTAAATAAGAATGTTATAAAGGAAAGCATCGTTGTTCAGGACGCAAACTCTTTGATGCCTTTAGAACATGACAGTGTAAAAGAATCGTCTTATTCCTCTTCGGGGCCACAAACTGATTCTATTACTTTGAAAAAAGAAGACAGTGTCGTTATTAACAAACCCACGCAGAGATTGGCACCAAAAGACTTAAAAAATAAACAAGCTTTTACAATTGCTAACTCTATCGAGTTCTTTGTTTCTCCAGAGGTCTCTTATAGAAGTGTTTCATATTCTAACACGCCGTTATCAGAGACAGCAAAAGCATACAAAGAAAACGACAGAACAAAATTTACCTACAGTGGAGGGGTTTTATTCAATCGAGAAATATCCAAGAGATTGTACATACAAACTGGAATTCTATATTCCAATTTTGGTGATCAGAATAAGTCTACTTTTGAGCTCAAAAGTTATGATACAACCTACACAAAGAATACAATTGGGGGCGACCTTACCACTAGCGGAAACACAGGTAAGGGGGCAGTTCCTGCGCAAGCGTTTTCTGTGAACTCGTATTCCAAGTTAAATGAATATCAATCTTACGACTCAAGCAACACGCCAATTGTCACCCAAAATTGGGTAAACAATACCGACAGCAAAATGCTATATAAACTTCAGATAAAGGAATCTGTAACAAACGTCGGTTTGCACGTCAAAAACAGCATTAATTACGTTGGTGTGCCGCTGGTCATTGGAACTAACATTGGCACTCAAAAATGGCGTTTTGGCATATTTTCCGGCCTAATTACAAATCTACTAATCTCCCCAGCAAAGGTAACAGCGTACTCGTATACAGAGACCAAGTCTACGGGGCAGGAAGTGGTGTCCCGTAACATAGACCTGAATAGATTCAACTTTGTTTATTGGGGTGGGATAGATCTAACATACAATATAAACGAAAAATGGAGCTTTAGAGTGGCTCCTACTATGAAACGTTTTATGAACTCCATATACAAAGATTCTGATGTCGTGAAACAGATGCCCTATTCTTATGGGGTTCAAGTTGGGTTCAAGTACAACTTTAATGCGTTCTAAGAGATACTTTAAAAGTTCTTAATGGCAAGAAGCCATTAAGAACAAGAAATTATTGCCTTCCATTTTGGACCACCTGGACGAGTTTGCTCTTAAAAGAGCCATTTTGTATAGTACTTGTTACTATTTTCGACTCAACACCATTATCCAAATATCGTCTGTAGTTTACGACAGCATCGAATTTACCTTCTATTACTTGCGTAGTAGAATCATATTTAAGTTCTGATAGATTCATAACATCAGCTTCCCCTGTTGATCCAAAATCATCGCCACTAAAGTTAATGTCTAAAATTTTGTTAGGACTTAAAGATTTTGTTCCATAAAAACTAATTCGTTCGAGCGTTGCATCTTTTAAGTCTTTTAAGCTTTTCACAGCCAATCGCAATGAAATATTAGCAGACTTAAATTGCTCGCCATCCTTCGCATAATACTTTTCAATATTTATCTCTGTAAGTTCTTCACTTTTCTTAGTAAAACTTGAATACTCTAAAATATAATTGCCTTGAAAATCTATGTTATAGGTAGTAGGAACGCCTTCAACATTTGTAGTAAGGGCACCCTTTATATACCCCTCTTTGCCCTCTATGAGGCTTTCCTCAGTCAATTTAAAGGGCTCACCTCCTGGTCCAGGCTCGCCTTTAGGGCCTTTACAGTTTAGCATTAAGCCTGTCACTAAAAAAAAGGGTAAAAAATAACGGTTCTTCATAATTGTATCATTTGTTTAAATATTTTTAAAACTATTAATAAAATAATACTTAGAAAAATAAACCCTTTGATATTCCAAATATTCTTAATTAAATGCTTTCAAATATTCAGGAAATGCAATTCCATTCCTTAAATCAGGTGCTGAGATGGGCGGTGCTTTGATGGTCTGAATAGGGATAACTCCTGCCCATATATCTAAAGACATATCTTCTGCGTCATCTCCAGGAGGTCCGGTTCGTATTTTAGCCGATCCTTCCGAAATGCTTACTTTCACAATCATAGTTTGGGCCAGTTCCTTTTCATTAGGAAGACGAGCATCTTCCCATCTTTGCTTCAATACGTGGTCGGACATTGCTTTTAAAGCAAGTACCTTTTCCTCGTCATCCTTAACTAAAGCGGCCTTGCCTATGACAACCGCAGATCTATAATTCATAGAATGGTTGAATAAGCTTCGTGCCAATACGATGCCATCAACGATGGTAGCTGAAATGCTTATTTCAATATCGTTCAAAGAAGCTCTTAGCATTTGGCTACCAATAGAACCATGTAAATATAGATTGTCCCCCACTCTGCCGTGGATGGTTGGAAGTACCATCGGAATCCCGTTTACGATAAAGCCAACATGACAAATCAAGGCTTCGTCAAAAATATCATACACCGTTTCTCTATCGTACACTCCACGTTTTGCAAGTCTCTTTACCGTTGTCCTTTTAGACTTCAGCGAATCCGAATTTTCCATAGGTTAATAATAAATTAAAAAGATAAATATAATTCAATTATTATAAATTCTGATAACGCTACACAGAAACTAAAATATTAATAGTTACCCTAGTTTATACACAATTACCATATTATCGAAATATTGCTAAAGATTAATTAATGTTAAGGAAATGGATTATATTAAGCCTTAATGCCTTATACATAAAAAAACAAATTACTAACTACTACATCAATTATCTTTGGTCAAACGGTTAAAAGAGGGGCCAAATAAAAACGAAAATTATTTTGTTACCTTTCCGTCACAAATGGGATGTCGTTGACGTACTAGAAGACTTCCCTTATGAGGAACTCTCGTTTACTTGCTTGTAAACGCAAAAAAATCAAAAGTTATCTCGGGTACTAGATTTTAGTTTGCGTCCCCTGCCCCAGGGGGCTTGCTTCCCGGCCTGTAAGCTGAACAATAAGACTAGGGGTTAACGCTGGCATGTTCTGTCTCAAACTGCCTTAATAAAAAGCATTAGACCCACCGTCGAGTACCAGCAATTGGTGTGCTATTTGGGCGAGAGGTATACCCTATTTTTAAGCTAAGTTGCAGGCGAACAGTTAGATCTATGGTCACTATCCCTTTGTACCGATATGCCAGTACATTTAACGATGATCACCTCTATACCAGCAATTTTAACGAGTTAGGTTCTGGAGCACATGGGTATATTTATGAAGGAATAGCTTGTTATATCCTCCCCCTCCCAGGCAGGGCAAAATAAATTGGAAGTTATAAGGTGGGTAAAAATCACCGTATAACTAACTAATAGACAGTATTATCCATTTTTAGATTATCTTTTTCGTCGAACGGATTTTGATAATCACTAATAAATTGCTAAAATTATTAGTAATGAAAAGACAAATTTATCCTGAAGGCACAATAGTTAAAATGAAAAAGACTGATCAGCCAGCAATTATTATTGACGTTTGCTACCTATGCAATAACCCCGAAAATTTCCTTCATTATAGAGTGAAGTACGCAGGAGGTAAGGGGCCTTACGCAGCTTACCCTGATGATTTAGCATTGTTGGTATTACCGAAAGACTAGATTTATAAGGTCGTTAATCTCGTCCTTTAGGGTTCGACATAAAGTCGAATGTAATCATTAAGGAAATTTGTTATTTCTCTTTAAGTTTAAGGTACAACTACACGAATGAGTATCTTAATATTTACACTGATGGCCATAGGTGTTTGCGCCAATTTTTATGCTAACACTCTTTACAGGAGGCTTTTTAATCAAGGTAAAGTCAAAACAGCCGATAGGATCTCTATTAGTCAGTTAAACAAAGCGCTCAAAGTAGAACAGGATAGTCAATGTATAAAGGAAATACGCAAATGTAAAAATTACCATCTGATCTATTTGGCTTTATTCTGTACGTGGGTTACCTTGGCCGTTCGGTTGGTCTTTTTTTAAATTATTAATAGCTCTATGTCTATCTTAGGTGCCTACGGTGAAC
>DASVUU010000489.1:0-5999 GCA_036386935.1 Cytophagaceae bacterium
GCTTTTAGTTGAGAAAAGTTAGAATATTTTAATACCGTGAAGAATATACTTTATCTAGCTGCACTGGAAGAATTTATAAGATTAAGGCACTATTCGATACACACAGGAAGGAGCCGTTTTTTAAAACAGGCTTGTTGTAAGCAAACCTCTTCTTCTCTAAGTCGGTAACAACTCCGCCTGCCGCCTCCACGATCGCTTGCCCAGCTGCAGTGTCCCATTCCATGGTCGGATTATACCTTAGATAAATATCAGCTTTTCCCTCAGCCACTCTACAAAATTTCAACGAGCTGCCGGCGGAGATTAGTTCCTTCACAGAGTACTTCTTCAGCATTTCACTTTCTTCAACGCTCGCGTGAGATCTACTTCCTATGGCTGTAAGATCTTTTAGAGTGCTATTGCATGTGATGTTCTGTTTGATCCCATTCACGATTTTAAACGCTCCGTTGCCTCCGATGCCGCAATACACTATTTTATCTACCGGCAAAAAAATGACTCCAAATACCGGCACGTTATCTTGTATCAATGCGATATTCACAGTAAACTCATTGTTGCGGCTGATAAACTCCTTGGTACCATCTAAAGGATCAACCATCCAAAATTGCTTCCATTGTTTTCTCTCTTCATAGCTTACATCACTGCCCTCTTCAGAAATGATGGGAATCTGTGGAAACAAACTAATCAAGTCACTGACAATACTCTCGTGAGCATTTTTATCAGCTAAGGTTAATGGTGAATCATCCGACTTGAAATTTACCACTCCCGAAAAATCGGATAGGCTATACACCTGCATGATTTTCTCGCCCGCTTTCTCAGCGATCTTTATTACCGCGTCAGCAATATCTTCTATGTTTAAGTCCATATTAAATGAGTTTTTCATTGTTCTTATGACGTTCGCCATCACGGTTTGTCTTCTTATCCAGATTGTTATTTATGGCTTCCGTTAGGTCAACCCCTGTTTGATTTGCGATGCATACCAACACAAACAGAACGTCAGCTAATTCGTCCCCGAGGGAAATATTTTCTTCACCTTTCTTAAAAGACTGTTCACCATATCGTCGTGCTATGATACGCGATACTTCTCCTACTTCTTCCGTTAAGATCGCCATATTTGTAAGCTCATTAAAATATCTGACGCCATATGTCTTTACCCACTGGTCGACGGTTGCTTGTAATTTTTCCAGAGTAATTTCCATAGTCGATTTATTTCTTTGAATTCAAATAGATAGTTACAGGCCCATCATTTTCAAGCAACACCTTCATGTCTGCTCCAAAAACACCAGTCGATACTTTTTTATCTAACATTCTCTCAAGCGTATTTACAACATCATGGTAAAGAGGCTTAGCCAACTCAGGCCTTGCTGCTTCGACGTAAGATGGGCGATTTCCCTTCTTTGTATTTGCAAGTAACGTAAATTGGCTTACTACTAATAGCTCCCCATCAATATCTTTTAAAGATAAATTCATCTTTCCCTCTTCATCCGAGAAAATGCGGAGATTCAATGATTTTGTACAGAGCTGTTCTATATCCTCTGCGTTATCTTCAGCACCAATTCCTACCAGAATTAAAAGTCCCATACCTATCTTAGAATAGATCTCCTGATTAATTCTTACCTCTGCATGGCTGACCCTTTGTATTAAGAATATCAATTAGTTTATATTTAAATGTCGTTAAAAAAATAAATAATTGTAAAACTATCATAAACAGTAAATTCATAAAACATTAATTCAAAAATTGGTGATATACATCGATTTTTAGAAAAAATGGATAACCATTACTGCTAGTTCTGGGTTGAATATCAAATATCATTTTTTTAATAAATGTAAAATCTTTTGTTCAAATGGAAAATATTTGGACAATTACCCAATAATCAATTTTTAAACATGTCATTATTAGCCGAAAAGCAAAGATTAAAAACAAGTAAAGAAAATAATCCTTGGAAAATATGGGGTCCATACCTTACCGACCGGCAGTGGGGAACAGTTAGAGAAGATTACAGTCCCGATGGCTCCGCCTGGGAATTTATCAGTCATGAAAGCGCTAGATCTAAAGCCTATCGATGGGGTGAAGAAGGAATCGGCGGCATTTCAGACAACAAGTCTATTCTATGTTTTGCTTTAGGAATGTGGAATGGCAAAGATCCTATCATCAAAGAAAGACTATTTGGCCTTTCTGGAAATGAGGGAAACCACGGAGAGGATGTAAAAGAATTGTATTACTACCTTGATAGTGCTCCGTCGCACTCCTATATGAAGATGTTGTATAAGTATCCTCAAGTCGAATATCCTTATACCAACCTGGTTAGCGAAACAAGAAACAGGACACGCCTAGATCCAGAGTTCGAAATTTGGGAGACAGGGGTATTTAAAGAAAATCGGTATTTTGATGTTTTTATTGAATATGCGAAAGGCGATGTAAATGATGTTCTTATAAAGATAACGGTTCATAATAGGGCCTCGGAGGTCGCTCCAATTACGCTACTTCCAACCATTTGGTTTAGAAATACATGGTCTTGGGGCTGTGGAGATTATAAACCACTCATGTCAGCATCCTCAGATAGAGCCGTTGATATAAAACATGAAGAATTCGGAAATTACACCTTACATTCTGAGCATTCAACAGATTTTCTTTTCTGTGACAATGAAACGAATTGTCAAAAATTGTTCAATTCCCCAAATACCACTGAATATACCAAGGATGGAATAAATGAATATATTATTGCTCAAAATCATTCTGCAATAAATCCACGGCAAGAGGGCACAAAAGCATCGGCGTATTATCATCATAACATTCCCGCAGGCGAAAGCATCACTGTAAATCTTAGGCTTACAGACAAAAATATCGACCAGGCCTTTTCTGACTTTGAAGAAATATTTAAACAAAGAATAAGAGAGACGGATGAGTTCTATGAGGAGATTCAGAGAAATGTAAAAGACGCCGAACTAAGGTCTATACAACGTCAAGCCTTCGCTGGCATGATGTGGGGGAAGCAATTTTATTATTTCAATGTCGCCCAATGGCTAGATGGTGACGCTGGTCAATGTCCACCTAAAGTAGTTAGGTGGAATGACAGGAATAAGCAGTGGCGACACTTAAACAATTCTAATATCATCTCTATGCCTGATAAGTGGGAATATCCTTGGTATGCTGCCTGGGACCTCGCTTTTCATTGTATACCCATCGCCCGTATTGATCCTGATTTTGCTAAAAGACAACTTACGATCATGGTGCGAGAATATTATATGCATCCGAACGGTCAGATACCGGCTTACGAGTGGAATTTTAGCGATGTGAATCCACCTGTACACGCATGGGCGACCTGGCGGGTCTACGAGATTGATAAAGAGATGAATGAAGGGAAAGGAGACCTTGATTTTCTTGAAAGAGTCTATCACAAACTTCTTTTGAATTTTACCTGGTGGGTCAATAGAAAGGACAGCGAAGGGAACAATGTTTTTGAAGGAGGCTTTTTGGGACTGGATAATATTGGAGTATTCGACAGAAGCCAGCCTTTGCCGACAGGAGGGAAGACCGAACAGTCCGATGGTACTAGTTGGATGGCGATGTATGCGCTCAATATGCTACAAATTGCGACTGAGCTGTCATTGACGAGGCCTATTTATCAAGATGCTGCTTCTAAGTTTTTTGAACATTTCCTATTCATAGCCAATGCATCTGTAAACATAGGCGATGCAGGGGTATCTCTTTGGAATGAAGAGGATGAGTTCTTTTACGATTTGCTTCACATGCCCAATGGATTCAGTATGCCATTAAAAGTTAGGTCTATAGTAGGACTTATACCTATGTATGCTGTTCATACAATAAGCTCCGACATATTGAAAAAGCTCCCTGATTTTAGAAGGAGAATGGAATGGGTCCTTACCAATCGCCCAGACCTAGCAAGTCTTGTATCGCGTTGGTATGAATTTGGAAAAGGCGAAACGCGTTTACTTTCTTTGTTGAGAGGAAGTAAAATGAAGGCATTGCTGAGAAGGATGTTAGATGAATCTGAATTCTTATCAGAATATGGAATAAGGGCTTTGTCGAAATATCACAAAGATTTCCCCTACGAGTTTCATTACAATAACAATGTTTTCACAGTGACCTACCAGCCTGCAGAAAGCGAGTCAGGTTTGTTTGGAGGAAATTCAAATTGGAGAGGCCCGATATGGTTTCCAGTGAATTATATGCTCATTGAATCTCTCCTTAAATTCCACGGATATTACGGCGATGATTTTTTAATTGAATACCCAACTGGCTCGGGCACTATGTTGACGATCAAAGATGTTGCAAACGAGCTAAGGAGAAGGCTATTGAAGATTTTTGTCAGAAACGAAGAAGGTAAACGCCCTATGTATGGAGACAATGACCTCTTGCAAAATGATCCGCATTTCCGTGACCATATCTTATTCTATGAGTTCTTCCATGGTGACAATGGCACGGGGTTAGGAGCTTCCCACCAAACAGGCTGGACCGGACTCGTAGCTGATATCATCCATGAGCTAGCTATTGAAGATGTGTCGGTCAACCGCAAGAAGACGGTCGACAATAGTCAAATATCAGTATAGCTAAAGGTAGATTGTCAAGAAAAGAAAGGGGGAGCGGAAGCTTCCCCTTTTTTATTATACACATTTCAAAATTCTAGCTTTTCACGAAATGAAGGAAAACAGCAAGTTGTGGGAGGAAAGTGTAACTATTTATCCACAATTAGGGTAAAAGTGGTTTAAAGTGGTGAATAGTGGTTGAAAATTAATTTTTGTTTTCTATATTTGCTTAGGTAAACCCATGGATTTCAGAGTAAAGGATGTCATATTTCTCTAGTGAGTATGAGTGCAAGCTGGATGCGAAAGGACGAATAGTTCTTCCAGCACGCATAAAAGCCAATTTACCTGAGACATCGGGAAATGTGATCGTGCTTACAAGAGGCTTTGAGCCTTGCCTAGTTTTATATCCGCAAACAGAATGGAAAAAAGTTTTCTCTAAGGTTTCCGGATTGAACGAATTCAACGAAGAGTACAGAAACTTCCAAAGGAATTTCTTCCGAGGAAATACTGAAGCGGAGTTGGATTCCAATGGCCGATTTTTGATTCCTAAATCACTAATCAAACACGCACAACTAGAAGGAGACACCATATTAGTAGGCATGGGTAACCGTGTTGAAATTTGGAATCCCGAATTATATGACAAATTCCTAATCAGCGACCAAAAGGAATTTGCCAAACTTGCAGAGAAATACCTAGGGGAAGAGAAATCTTAATAATTTATAAATACCATTTATAAAGTCTGTTAACAAATTATTATGTCTTACCACGTTCCCGTCTTATTAAAAGAATGCATAGAGGGCTTAGCTATAAAGGCTGACGGGATTTATGTGGATGTAACATTTGGCGGTGGTGGTCACGCCTCTGAGATACTAAAACATCTTACAACAGGGCATTTATACGCTTTCGATCAGGATGCCGATGCAGTGAAAAATGCAGAAAGATTCCAAGGAATGCCTTTCACTTTCATTGAGGCAAATTTCAGGTACATAAAGAGGTATTTAAAAATGCATGGTGTGTCGAAGGTAGATGGTATCCTCGCAGACTTTGGGATTTCTTCTCACCAAATAAATGAAGCCACGAGAGGATTCTCCACAAGATTTGATTCTATGCTCGACATGCGAATGGATCAGTCCTTAAAAAAAAATGCGATGGATGTCCTCAATACATACTCCGAAGCAGAATTGCATAAAATATTTGGGATGTATGGGGAAGTGAAAAATGCAAAGACTTTAGCCGGTCACGTCATCTCTGCCCGTATCAATAAGAAAATAGAAACGGTAGAAGATTTTAAAAAAATACTAAAACCACTCGCTCCTAGAAACGCAGAGAATAAATATTACGCACAGGTATTTCAGGCGATAAGGATAGATGTAAATGAGGAAATTAAAGTGATTCAGGAATTTTTGCCGCAAGCGTCAGAATTGTTAGAAAAAGACGGAAGGCTTGTAGTGATCTCC
>DASVUU010000490.1:0-5042 GCA_036386935.1 Cytophagaceae bacterium
GGTTTCTGCAAATTGATTTTGGATAAATTTTAAATTATCAAAAAGTGGCTCCATGTAAGGGTTCAACTTTGATTTTATATCGCCAGGCAAGTAGCCAATATCCTTATTGCTTAGTGGCACTATCGGCCTGGCGAGATAAATCTGCTTAAATAATTTCCGTTGTTCTAACGTCCCGGCAAGAGCTAGTAAAGTTTTCCCGGTTCCCGCCACGCCCTGTATACTTACTAGTTTTATATTTGGATTCAAAATAGCATGTATTGCAAAAGTTTGTTCCGCATTACGTGGTTTGATTCCATAAATCATCTTTTTCTCCACATGCTCTATCCTATTCTCTGCAGCATTGTGAAACGCTAAAACTGAATTTTTTTGGCTTTTAATGATGAAATAATGATTGATTCCCAAAAGATCTTTAGGTATCACATCCGCCGAGCAATATCCTTGATCATAAATCTGATTGATAACTTCTGAAGGAATATTGTCAACATATGTTTTACCATTATACAAACTCTCAACATCCTTTACTTTCCCCGTGCTGTAGTCCTCCGCGGGGAGATTTAGTGACTTGGCCTTTAAGCGTAGGTTAATGTCTTTAGTTACTAGTATAACTTTAGCATCTTTGTTTTCTTCCTGGACGTTAAGCGCAGCATTTAGGATCTTATGATCTGCTTTTCTCTCATCAAAAATTTCTTCTGCGTCAACCTCCCGTGTGCCGTGGGTTGTCATGATGACTTTAAAGTTTCCTTTATTGTGACCGTTCAATGGAATCCATTCCTGAAGGCCAGATTCACCAGAAAGGTCGTCTAGAAATCTAATAAACTCTCTTGCCTCAAAATTCTTAGTATCGTTTCCTTTTTTAAAATTATCAAGCTCTTCCAACACCGTAATAGGTATGGCCACATCGTGCTCTTGAAAACTCTTGACAGCATTATGGTCATAAAGTATTACTGATGTGTCTAGTACGAAGATTTTCTTTTCCTTTTTTGCTTTAGCGATCATATAAAAAGTTTAAAAACATAAACGTAACAAATTGAATCCAATTTGCAATGTGATTGTAAAACATGTTGGAATTTCATCCGCATCTTGCTTACATTTGCATTTACTGTTTATTACATACTAATGTTTCGATATGCCCTCATTTGATATAGTTAGCAAGGTAGATCCTCAAACCCTGGACAACGTTATGAACGTCGCAACTAAGGAAATATTAAACCGTTTCGACTTCCGTGAGTCAAAAAGCAGTATCGATTTAGATAAAAAAAATAATACCATACAGATTATTACAGAGAATTCGATGCGGGTGAAGGCTATTGAAGACGCCATCATAACAAGAATGGCAAAACAAGGCCTAGATTCTAAGTCATTAGATTACGGAGATGAAGTCTACGCCTCTGGTAACATGGTAAAAAAGGACATTAAAATTAAAATTGGTGTAGACAAAGAAGCCGCAAAGAAAATTGTAAAGGATATCAAAGACAGCAAAATCAAAGCTTCGCCAGCACAGATGGACGAAATGATTCGTGTCACTGCAAAAAAAATCGATGACCTTCAAGAAGTTATTGCACTTTTGAGGAAAAAAGATTATGGACTGCCCTTGCAGTTTGTAAATATGAAATCCTAAGCACCACGGGATATTCCCATTTCTGAACTTAAAGTAACCAGGCCTATACAACCTACTCCCAACGGTAGGTATTAGTTAGTCTTAATTTTTTTGCTCTCAACATTCAGGAGAAAAAAGATCTTCAGCCTTCAAACCCTCCTCCTGCCTATTTCCGTAGTACATCTTGTTGTAGACTTATATTTATGCTAATTTATTTATGTTAGATTAAATTTAGCACGATGATTGTCTTTTTAGTAAATTAAAAGACGTATGAACTTCCTAGCTCACATTTATCTTTCTGGTAACAATGAAACTATCATGCTAGGTAACTTCATAGCGGATATCGTCAAAGGAAATAACTTTGAAAAGCTGGATGCGGGGGTTGTGAGGGGAATAAGAATTCACAGGCAGTTAGATCAGTTCACTGACCAACACGAGGCTGTGAAGAAGAGTAATACATTTCTAAGACCGGTTTTCGGTAAATTTTCAGGTATCACTACAGACATCTTTTACGATCATTTCTTAGCCTTGCATTGGAGGAAATATTCTGAAATTCCGCTCAACGAGTATGCTCAAATGATTTATGAATCGATTGAGAATCATCTGTTCATGTTGCCTCCGGAAACGAAAAATATTTTTCAAATAATGAAGCAATACAATTGGCTGCTTAATTATGCTAACCTCTATGGGATTGAAAGAACTATGGACGGCATGGCTAGAAGGACGAAGTTTGATTCTAATCTAAAAAGAGGCGCAGATGAGCTAAAAAAGAACTATAGCTGGCATGAACACAACTTCTTTGAATTTTTTCCTGACGTGTCTGCCTACGCCTCTTCCCTACTGGTCGACCTTCAATAGGAGCCAAATAAAACCAGAAAATTCAGCTTGAAGCGTCAGATTAACTAGAATTGCGTCCATATTGGGGCATCTTATCCATCCCTTCGATATTTCCTTGCTAGTCGAAATTATTGTAACTTCGTCCCCTTCAATAGTCAAATGACCTTTTATGTCATTTTAATTTAATAGACCAATGAAAAAGAGAGTGTTATTTATAGATCGTGATGGGACTATCATTGTAGAACCTGCTATTGACAAGCAAGTTGATTCCTTAGAGAAATTAGAATTTTTGCCAGGCTCGATCACAAATCTTGCTAAAATCTATAAAGAGACGGAATATGTCTTTGCTATGGTGACGAATCAGGATGGTTTAGGGACAGATTCTTTCCCTGAAAATACCTTTTGGCCTGCCCATGAAAAAATGCTCAAAACATTAGAAGGAGAAGGTGTGACATTCGCATCAATGCATATAGACAGTTCTTTCGAAGCAGAAAATCTTCCTACAAGAAAACCAAGAACAGGTATGCTTGAGGAATTTATGACAGAAGACTATGACATGGAGAACTCTTTCGTAATCGGAGACAGAGCTACGGACATACAACTCGCAAAAAATTTAGGTTGCAAAAGCATCTATATAGGCACGTCAGTACACCCTGAGGCAGATCTGACGACAATGAGTTGGGAGGAGATTTATAAATTCCTTAAGACAACAGAACGAAGTGCTAAGATACATCGAAAAACGAAAGAGACCGATATTGTTGTAAAGCTCAATCTAGATGGTAGTGGTATAACAGATATCCATACGGGCTTAGGTTTCTTTGACCATATGCTTGATCAATTGGGCAAACATTCGGGGGCAGACTTAACGGTTAAAGTGAAGGGAGATCTGCATATCGATGAACACCATACGATCGAAGATACGGCTCTAGCTATTGGCGAGGCTTACCTCAAAGCTTTAGGCGATAAAGTTGGGATTGACAGATACGGGTTTCTTCTGCCTATGGATGACGCATTGGCCCAAGTTGCTATTGACTTCTCTGGAAGAAATTGGCTTGTTTGGGATGCGCAGTTCAAACGTGAGAAGATTGGTGAGATGCCAACTGAGATGTTTTTTCATTTTTTTAAATCATTTAGCGATGCTTCTAAGTGCAACTTAAACATTAAAGCGGAAGGGGAAAATGAGCATCATAAAATAGAGGCTATCTTTAAAGCTGTCGCAAAGTCAATTAAGATGGCAGTGCAGCGAGACCTTTCAAGTACAAGCATCCCAAGTACAAAAGGTATTTTATAATCAAATAATTAAAGCTTTTAAGGTGAATGTTGCAATTCTAAAATATAACGCTGGAAATACCCAATCTGTAATTTATGCATTGAACAGGTTAGGTATAGAACCAATAGTGACAGACAGTGCAGAGGAATTGGCTAACGCAGACAAGGTTATTTTCCCTGGCGTTGGAGAAGCCAGCACCGCGATGAATTTTTTGTACAATAAGAATTTGAGTGAAGTTATAAAAGGATTGAAGCAACCTGTGTTGGGAATCTGTTTAGGCCTTCAATTATTATGCGAATACTCGGAAGAAAACGACACAAAAGGTTTGGGCATATTTCCTATCACAGTAAAACGATTTCCCGCGAAAGATAAAGTTCCTCACATGGGATGGAACAACATATTTGACTTGAGAGGACCCTTGTATAAGAATATGGATGCCCTGGAATATACCTATTTTGTACATAGCTACTACGCTGAGATGAGTGAATATACGTCTGCCACCTCGGACTATATCCTGCCCTTCAGTGCTGGTCTGCAAAAGGATAATTTCTATGCGGTCCAATTCCATACAGAAAAAAGCAGCACCGCCGGTGCCAAGATTTTAAAAAACTTTTTAGACTTATGATCAAAATTATACCTGCCATAGACATCATTGATGGAAAGTGTGTAAGGCTTACGCAAGGAGATTTTTTACAGAAAAAAAAATACCACGATGATCCGTTAGAAGTTGCCAAAACTTTTCAGGATGCTGGGATTACCAACTTACACTTGGTGGATCTTGATGGAGCAAGGCAAAAACATATTGTCAATCACAAGGTATTGGAAGCTATAGCGTCAAAGACATCGCTGAAAGTTGATTTTGGTGGCGGCTTGCAGTCCGATGATGATCTCAGAATTGCGTTTGAATGCGGAGCTGCGCAAATCACTGGCGGTAGTATAGCGGTAAGAGAACCTGTGTTATTTGAATCTTGGATAAATAATTTCGGATCTGAAAAAATTATTTTAGGGGCAGATGCGAAAGACGGTAAGATTGCAGTAAGTGGCTGGCAAGAAATTACTAAACTTCATATTTTTGATTTTATAGAAGATTATTTAAACAAGGGGATTAAATATGTTTTGTGCACAGATATCTCGAAAGACGGTCTACTTCAAGGTCCCTCGTTTGATCTTTATAAGGAGATATTAGAAAGATTTCCCAACGTAAAGCTGATTGCAAGTGGCGGTGTCACTACCATCAAAGACATCGAAAAGTTGGAAGAACTAGGGCTTTATGGAGCCATCATTGGCAAGGCATATTACGAGGGACATATAAAGCTAACGGAGCTTTCAAAATTTATT
>DASVUU010000491.1:0-2444 GCA_036386935.1 Cytophagaceae bacterium
CATTTTTTTTACCTGCCTACTTTTTAATAAAAGGCCGAGACCAAAATCATCGACCCCTGCATTATTTGAAATACACGTGAGGCCTTTGATGCCTCTCTTCAAAATTGACAGGATGGAATTTTCAGGAATCCCACACAATCCAAAACCTCCAAACATTATAACGGCCCCGTCAGGAATGTCTTCGACGGCAGAAGATGCATCTTTAACACGTTTGTCTATCATATCTTATTCGTAAGATTTAAAATCTTTAGAGAGTTTTCTTCATCTTTTTTCAATTGATCCTTTAAAGCGTTGATACCGTCAAATTTTAGTTCTTCTCTTAAATAGGCTATGAAAGTTATCTTTATCAATTGATCATAAATGTCCTCGTCAAATTCAAATATATAAACTTCGATACTCCTGCCCTTGCCTTCTATCGTTGGGTTATTACCAACATTCAACATCCCTCCTTTTTCCTCCCCATCTACCTCTACCAATACTGCATATACTCCATCTCTAGGTACAATTTTTTCTTCTAATAAAGGTTCAATATTGGCCGTTGGATATCCTATGGTCCTCCCCAGTTGCCTGCCTTTGACGACTGTACCTTCCAACGAATAATTGCGACCAAGCAGGTCTTTTACTTTATCTAGTTTGGCGTCTGCCAAGGCACTTCTTACTTCAGATGAGCTGATCGTGCAGCTGTCAATATCCTGGCGTGGAATTTCTTCTACGTGAAAATGATATCTTTCACAGTTTTTTAATAGATAGTCAAACCCACCCTCACGGTTTCGTCCAAATTTGTGGTCATAACCGATAATGATCATTTTAGGATTAAGCTTTTCAATGAGTACTTTTTTCAGAAAATCCTCGGCTGTGTATTCCGAAAATTCCTTCGTAAAAGGGACAACCACCATAATATCTATTCCAACGCCTGCAATCAAATCGATCTTTTCTTCCAGCGTAGTAAGTATCTTGAGGGGTTGAGCGGTGTTCTGTAATATATTTTTAGGATGGGGCCAAAAGGTAACTACAACGGTGGTCCCTCCTCGTTTTTTCTGAAATTCCTGAAGCCTTTGAAAAATCTTTTTGTGTCCTAAATGCACCCCATCAAAATTCCCGATTGTAACTATTGCATCATGTAAGGGTAAAATTTCATCAAGACTCTTGAAAA
This sequence comes from Cytophagaceae bacterium, assembly GCA_036386935.1. GTDB lineage: Bacteria > Bacteroidota > Bacteroidia > Cytophagales > Cytophagaceae > DASVUU01. The sequence continues at coordinate 1,154 of DASVUU010000491.1, forward strand.
CTTTCATTCACTGGGGTTATATTTTTAAGATGATTTTCTAATAAGAACAAGTGACTTTCTAAGTGATGAACTCTTTATAATCTTGCACAAATTTGTCTAATTCGTAGGCTGTCGATACGTCAAAATCGCCAATCTTAGTCCTTCGCAGAGCGGACATATAAGCACCCACATTTAATTTCAAGCCCAGGTCTCTCACCAGGCTTCTGATATAAGTCCCTTTTGAGCACACTACTTTGAATTTAATAACAGGTAGCGAAACTTCTTCAATATCGAATTCATAAATATGAACATTGCGTGGTGGTATATCCTTTGTCTCACCATTGCGTGCCAGCTTATACAATCTCTGACCATCAATTTTAATCGCCGAATATATCGGCGGTGTCTGTGCTATTTCTCCTAAAAATGTAAGCGCGGCTTCTACCACCTGGGCAGGCGTAATGTGGGAAATATCAAACTCCGCATCCACTTCTGTTTCCAAATCAAAAGAAGGAGTAGTTTTGCCGAGGATCATTTCCCCTATATATTCTTTCTGTTGGCTTTGGAACCCATCGATCTTCTTGGTCATCTTCCCTGTACATAGGATCAATAAACCAGTTGCCAATGGGTCTAAGGTACCTGCATGACCTATTTTTTTTTCTCTTATGGTATTTCTTACTTTCCTTACTACATCGAATGACGTCCACTCGTAAGGCTTGTTAAAAAGTAAAACTTCGCCTTCTTTAAAATCAAGGTCCTTCAACTCTTTAACAATCATATGTAGGTGTTATTTAAACTTTGAGGTCTACGCCAAGAGCAATCAAGATAAGCAAAATAAGGCCTATGGCAATGCGGTAGTAACCAAATACCCTAAATCCATATCTGGTAAGGAAACTTATAAAAAATTTGATCGCGATCAGCGCTACGATAAACGCGACGATGTTTCCAACAATTAATAAAGTGATGTCGTCTTGAGTTATACTCTTATAATTTTTCAATAGTTTATAAGATGCAGCAGCGAACATGGTAGGGACCGCTAAGAAAAAAGAAAATTCCGCAGCTGCTTTTCTATTCAACTTTTGATACATACCGCCAATTATGGTAGCAGCTGATCTGGATACTCCCGGAACTAGGGCTACACATTGGAAGAAGCCGATTTTCACTGCCTTGTTGTATGAAATTTTTTGGGTGTCTTCATTGGCGTTCGTAAACCACTTGTCTATAAACAGTAACAAAATTCCTCCAAGTAATAAATTTACGGCAACTACCACTACATTTTCTAACAAGCTGTCTATTACGTCCCCCAAAAGGAATC
>DASVUU010000492.1:0-4142 GCA_036386935.1 Cytophagaceae bacterium
AACCAAAGCGTCGCGTCAACTGTATTATACTCTGGCTCCTCTCCTACGTCTGGAAAACGATTTGGGATCATCCCTCGGTCAATACTCTTGCAGAAGGCTTTGAGTATTTTTTTGGCTTCCTCGTATCTTCCGGTCACCAGGCACAGTCCTGGCAATGAAATCATCGTATCACGGCCCCAATCGGAAAACCAATGGTATCCAGCGATAATTGTTCGCAAGTCTCCATCGCGCTTTACTAAGAACTGATCTGCAGCTAACGTTAAAGCCTTGGCTAAGTCATCCTTGGTGGGAAGCTTAGATAAAAGTTGCTCGCGTCGCTGTTTCTCTGATTTTATTAGTTTAAATGCGTCCTTCTCAGTGGGATCCGAAATTGCAATAACAATACTTATTTTAGTGCCTTTTTTCATCGGGATGATGAAACTGCCATGTGTAAATAAGTCTTCTTGAAAATTCAAACCTCTTTCCAGCTCGTTAGAATATTCAAAGTTTAAACACCACTCTGGTTTGTACCGGAAAGAAGAATCTTTTGCATAGATGTATAAAGGTGGGTGCTCTGGATAAGGTTTCACGTGCAATAAGCCGTTACCAAAAAAAGCCTCGTTGCTGATATTCGGATTTACTTTGCCTAGGCTATGGTAGTCCCTATATGCTACAAACGGCTTTAATTCCATCGTAAAGTCGGTATCGGCTTTGGTTACCTCGTAGGTGATGGCAACCGTATTTTCATTATGAACGGAGGCTATTTGCTTCTTTATTTCAATTCCCCCAATATTATACTGGAATGAGGGGAAGAATTCCTTGCTAAAACTAGTGAGATTATGGAGACCGTCATCACATATTTTATTGGGAAATTGGTTTGAGCTCAGCTGATGGAGCGTATTATTTGCAATGATATTTTCTTCTAGCTTTGAAAGCAAAACCATTCTACCTACCGGGGGGTGTGTAGCTACAACGAAAAGTCCATGATAGCTTCGGGTATTCGCACCAGAAATCGTTCCGCTTGCCCATCCACCCAAACCATTTGTCTCTAGCCACTCTCTTGAAGTTGCCTTATTATAGTCTTTAGTAATTTCTCCTAGTAATTCTATTTTCATGTAGAAATTCTTAACTGTTAATCAATTCAAAAGTTATTGTACCCCGATATTATTTTTAAAAATGTCACAAAAATCACTTAAATCAAAAAATAGCTAGGAAAATGTACTTACGGTTTGATGGCCTTTCTGTTGCAATCTAGCTACTAATGCGTTATAGTTTTTTTCAAAAATGAGTGTTGAGACTCGGATATCTTTTCTGAAAAAAATTGTATAAAAGATAGAAGGAAATCATAACTTCTTTAAATTTACGGCCAAATCTAGAATTTTTCATAGGTTATGCACCTGCAGTGATTGATAATTAGAGCAAATTGGATTTTTTTTTTACATCTTTAAAAGATATTAACCCCTCATGAGAAATTTTGATTCTTTTGAAAAGGAAGTTCTGACTCGGATTAGGACCCTTTATCAAGAAAATAACGATGTAGCATTCGTTTCCCTCCTTGATCCCTACCTTACAGACAAGGGAATTAAAACTGAAGAGTATCGCAATTCCGCCTATTTTCTGTTCGACTCGCTTAAGTATAGTTCTGTCCTCAACGGAGAACGGTCACCCTCGGGCGACTTGAAAGTGGAGATGAAGGACTTGTCTGATAAAATTATAAGAATAGGGATATTGACTAAATACCTTGATAAGGAGGGAATGCTCCTCATTCATAATAATATCGATAATCAAAAGATTTCATCATATACCAAAATCACGAACAACGAAACACCGTTCGAGGAAGAAATATCGGATAAGAAATTCACAGTTTATTTAAAGGAGCTTGTCCAATCTTCCTTCTTTATTAGCTATGGTTTGATTGAATTTGTAAATAAGGATTTCAAGTCGGATGTAGAGATCAGAATTCTAGAAAATCAAAAGATCGCTTCTGAAAGCTTAGATATTGCAAAAACGTCTTTTGAGGAAGCCAAGCTAGCGTTAGTAACATTTAAAACTACCAGCGAGAATGTACAAAAAACTTTGAACGCGTCTAAAGTTACCATTCTTGAAGCACGTAAAAGTCTAAAAACATCTGACATAGCGCTTACTACCGCAATCCTAATAGGAGCTGTAAGTATTATGATTTCTGCTGCAACCGCCTATTACACCGCAAAGTCCTATAGTGACAGCGCGGTCGATATAGCAACTAAACTTCACCCGATTAATAAAGACTTGAGAGAAATGCATTCTCATGTAGGAAGCATGGATGCTCAATTGAATAGCTTGAGAAAGGACACATTAAATACCCGGATTTTGTCCATTTCAAACGACACTATTAATTCTAGAATAATAAACAAAAGTTTTAGAGCCCCAATTCCGAGTTCAAGGATGGAAAGCAATGACAACGCTGCTCACACCTCTAATCCTTGATTATTTTTTATAAAAATGGGGACAAGGCAGACGTCGCATAGGCTTGACGCTTTTATGATGTTTGTGTTGGATAAACGTTAGGTTCAATTCATGGGAACCTCCTGTTCTTGCTTGGGATAATTTTGAGATTGTGAAATCATAACTGTAAGTTATACTGATGCTTTTCCACATCCAACCGAGCACTACAACCATCGATTCATTATTAGGAAACTTCTGATCAAAAATCTGGTTGCCAATCACATACTCTGCATGGTATTGTTTGATAGGGATACCCCTATACCAAAGGGCAATCAAAGCCTGGTCGTAAATTCCATAGAGTCCCAAGTCTAATTGGTCTGACTTTCCCTGGAATTTGTAATGCACCGTTGGAGTAATACTTATGTCTTTTACATCCTCTACCACCGATTCATGTTCCACCTTTTTTGTCAGAGGAATCTTGTAGCCACTTATAAAAGTGAACTTAGCTGGCAAACGACTCACATTGCCGAGGAAAGATTGATTTGGCGTATTAATATGGTGTGCAGAGATTGCTACCCATAATTTATCAGAATAAAGAACTACTCCGGTAGAAACATCTGCAAAGCTCTTTCTGCCAGTGAGGTCCTGCGGCATTGCTCCACCTAGATAGCCAGTGCTATCAAAATTCCTTGGAAATCTTAATACATCATAGTTGAGGCTTTTTGAAACATAGTCTAATTGCAAACCTGGTCGTATTGTTAGCTTCTCGCTGACATGGAGCTCATACGCATACTGGAGTCCCACCTGGGAAGATGATATAGCATTCGTACCTTGGTAATCTTGAATTGCCATAAGGGCTATCCCGCTCTTGTATTTATTAAAATACTTATCAAAAGAAAATAAAGAAGTCGTGAATTTTCCAGTGATGTTTGGCCACTGCAAACGTTGATGCAAAATTCCACGGTAATGATGGGCACTGCCGGCAAATGCAGGATTTAGGTATAATGGGGCTGAGTAGAATTGAGAAAACTGAATGTCTTGACCATTGATATTTGAAAATATCAGCGTCAAGATAATAATTGAATATCCCTTGATTTTACATAAAGTAGAATAGCGCAAAATCTATTTAATTTAACTGGTTGAACAAAATAAGTAAACTGAAAAATAGACTAGATTAGCTTCGTATACTTCGTTTGATAGAATTTGGTTTTAAAAATTAGAATAAATTGCAGCATAGGTGGTCAAAATGGCTAGACTAATTCACACGAAATCTCGATTAACTCTCACACCTGATCTTAATTAATGTTAAGCTTTCAGCCGCTCGTTGTCCAATTTTGACGGGTCGAAATTACACCAAGGCTTTGTCTAACCAATTTGATAGATTGTTATGAAAAAGCCTTGTCATTTGAGCCGCAACCAGCAGATTGCCACTGCCGAGATGCTTGATTAAACAATAAATAGTAAGCCAGTTGAGGTACAAGAAATATTAATCCATTAGTTAAAGGCAAAAAGATATGATCAATATTAATGTGGGTGATAATACAATGGGCCCCTATTTAATTAAAATTATCTCTAATGAAAACCACCCTCCTATTGTAAGTGAAGAAGGGTGGTTGTTTTGAATACATAGCTTCTCTTATAAAAAGGCAGGCCTGTCTAGCTTTTTCGCAATTTTGAAGGCTGCATTCAACTGACCAACATGGCTATAGGCCTGAGGGAAATTGCCCCATTGACTGCCG
>DASVUU010000493.1:0-3055 GCA_036386935.1 Cytophagaceae bacterium
CCAAAATTTTAGAGACAAAAAAGAATACTGTGGGCATAAGGATACCAAATCACAATATTCCAAGACAACTTGTCAGGTTATTAGGCAATCCCATCCTTACTACCTCGATTAAGGACAATGACGAAGTATTGGAATACTCTACCGATCCAGAATTAATATTTGAAAGATATAAAAACCTTGTGGATATCGTAATCGATGGAGGAAGCGGAAATAACATTGGATCCACCATAATAGACTGCACCAATGATGAGATTGACATCGTGAGGGAAGGGTTGGGAGATATAGAACAGTACTTATAAATCTAAATAGTTTGACGTCTAATAAAAAAGTTTTACATATTGAAAGCCACTATTTCCCATGTATAGAATATTTCTACTTGATTGCGCAGTACCCTAGTGTCCTTATAATTCAAGATGATATTTATCAAAAGCAGCAGTATCGCAATCGATGTTATATATTAGGTGCCAACAAGGTCGAAAGTCTTACGGTACCGGTCCATTCGAAAAATAAAATGCTGTATGGAGACGTTACTATAGACCATTCGCAGAATTGGTTGAAGGTGCATTTGCGAACCATAAAATCCGCCTATGCAAATTCTCCGTACTTCGAGCATTACTATCCTCTTTTAGAAGATATCTTGTTAAAAAGGCATAAATATCTTATTGAACTAAACAAGGGCATTCTGACACTTTGTCTGATGCTGTTGGGCTGGAAAAAAGAATTAACCTTTAGCGGGCGTTTGGAGGATAAAGAAGACCAAAAAGTTGAAAACTATCGTAATAGAGTTCTAATTAGGAAAAAAGACGGCCCGGAACCATCTAATTTTTTTGATATGCGTTATCAACAATTATTTGGCAACAAATTTGTCTCTAATCTGAGTATTCTGGATTTGTTGTTCAATGAAGGCGTAAAGGCTTCAGACTACTTTTCAGAAGAAGCGTATAATAATCGATATAAGAGTAGCGAAACGAACATTTAAATAAAGGTTGTTGTTCTTTCAAAAACTCCTAAAATCTTTTATTTTTAAAAAGTTTAATTTTCTTATATAACATATAGCTCCTCAATAATTATGGAAGCAAAATTTTCGAATAGAGTAAAAGAAGTGATTTCTTTAAGTAGAGAAGAAGCGCTTCGACTGGGCCATGACTATATAGGAGCAGAACACTTACTACTTGGTATGATCAGGGAAGGAGAGGGCATTGCCGTATCTCTGCTGAAAAAGTTAGGTATTTCTCTGGAAGAATTGAGGCAATCCGTGGAGCAGGCGACAAGAGGCACGGCTTCAGGTAATGTCAAAAATTTGGCGAATATTCCTCTCACAAGACAATCAGAGAAGGTATTAAAGATTACATATTTAGAGGCAAAAATATTTAAAAGTGAGCTTATTGGAACAGAGCACCTTCTACTTTCAATTTTGAGAGACGAGGACAATATAGCCACACAAATACTGGAAAAATTTGAAGTTAATTACGAAATAATCAAAGAACTTTTGGAATATCATTCACATAATCCCATGGCTTCTGATACAGATGACGGGGATGAAGACACATCAAGAATTTTCGGAAGCAGCTCAGGCTCTACCGGAAAAGAATCAGCATCTAAAGGCGCTGCGGAAAAATCTAGGACACCCGTTTTGGACAACTTCGGAAGAGACCTTACAAAACTCGCAGACGACAACAAGCTCGATCCTATAGTGGGTCGGGAAAAAGAAATCGAACGTGTTGCACAGGTCTTGAGTAGAAGGAAGAAAAACAATCCAATCCTCATTGGTGAGCCAGGAGTTGGAAAAACCGCTATTGCAGAAGGCTTAGCTTTAAGAATTGTTCAAAAGAAGGTTTCGAGGGTATTATTTGGCAAGCGAGTAGTAACGTTGGATTTAGCTTCGCTGGTGGCGGGTACGAAATACCGTGGACAGTTTGAGGAAAGAATGAAAGCCGTTATGAACGAGCTCGAGAAATCGCCTGAGGTAATTCTATTTATTGATGAAATTCACACCATTGTAGGTGCTGGTGGAGCTTCTGGTTCCCTAGATGCTTCTAATATGTTTAAGCCAGCGTTAGCTCGTGGAGATATCCAATGTATAGGAGCTACTACACTTGATGAATATAGACAATACATCGAAAAAGATGGTGCATTAGCGAGACGTTTTCAGATCGTCATGATTGAAGCCACTTCTCCACAGGAAACCGTAGAGATATTAAATAATATCAAAGAGAAATACGAAGAGCATCATCATGTAAACTATTCTGATGAAGCTATTGAAGCCTGTGTAAAGTTGTCTGACCGTTATATCAGTGACAGATTTTTGCCGGATAAGGCAATTGATGTTCTTGATGAGGCAGGTGCAAGGGTCCACATAAATAATATTCATGTTCCGAATGAAATAGTAAAATTGGAGGAGCAGATCGAGAATATTAAAAAGGAAAAAAACAAAGTTGTAAAAAGCCAGAAATATGAAGAGGCAGCCCAACTTAGAGACAAAGAGAAAAAGTTTCTGGAGCAATTAGAAGCTGCTAAGGTGAGATGGGAAGAAGAGACTAAGAAGAAGCGATATTCTGTCAAAGAAGAGAATGTTGCAGAGGTAATAGCCATGATGACAGGCATCCCAGTAAGTAGAGTAGCACAAAATGAGGGAGTGAAACTTCTAGGTATGGGTGCTGAATTGAAAGCAAGAGTTATTGGTCAAGAGGAAGCAATTACCAAACTTGTTAAAGCTATACAACGAACGAGGGTTGGTTTAAAAGATCCTAAGAAGCCAATTGGGTCATTTGTATTCCTTGGACCTACTGGCGTTGGTAAAACCGAACTTGCGAAGGTGCTTGCTACATATTTGTTCGATAAAGATGAAGCACTGGTAAGAATTGATATGAGTGAATATATGGAGAAATTCTCTGTATCTCGCTTAGTCGGAGCGCCTCCAGGATATGTTGGTTATGAAGAAGGTGGTCAATTGACCGAGAAAATACGAAGGAAGCCATACAGCGTTGTCCTCTTAGACGAGATTGAAAAGGCTCACCCGGATGTGTTTAATCTATTGTTGCAAGTTTTGGATGAT
>DASVUU010000494.1:0-2189 GCA_036386935.1 Cytophagaceae bacterium
TATCTAATCGAAACGACCACTATCACATGATGGCTATAATTATGAGCTTGTTATTTTTCATTACTCGTTCTTGATGAGGTTGTTTTTTAGGCCACATAAAATTGGCTCCTAAAATTTATGCTTTTGGGTCTAACAGATTGACTATGCCGATTTACTTCTTGCATAAGAGCAGTTAAAATTTAGGGCAGGGCAATCTCTTGAGTATCTTCGGCTTTTTTCGTTTCGTCACTTGATTGACATAGGTTATATTGAACTCATGGGCGCCATAGGTTTTTGCGGGAGTCAATCTAGACAAGGTGAAATCATAACTATAGCTGAACGTGAAATTATTGTACCTATACCCTATCATGGGAATAATTGCTTCGTTATTGGGGAGCGACCTCGAATATTGCTTGACTGGAATACCCCTATACCAAAGGCCGCCTTGAATTTGATCCCAAACCAAGTATACTCCTAAGTCTAACTGGTCTGACTTTCCTTGAGATTTATAATGGAAAGTTGGAGAAATACTAAATTCCTTTTCGGTCTCCATGTAGGCAAAAAATTTCACCTTTTTTAAATAAAACTTGTGCCCACCTGTGACGCTTAATTTTACTGGAAGTCTAGCGATTTCATTGTAAAAGGATTGATTTGGCTGGTTTAGATGATTCATGCCAACTCCTACCCATCCTCTTGAGGTATAAAATAAACCCCCAGCTCCAACCTCTGGATATAAAATGCTTGAAGCCCCCAAAGAGCTTTCATCTATTCCCGCGCCCGTCGGACCTTGGTCTGTAAACTGCTCGGGTAGCGTGAGCTGGGAATAGTCAACTTTTCTTCTTACAAATCCAACCTGTAAGGCGGGTCTAAAAGTGACATGTTCTGACACATGAAGTTCGTAGGCATACATTAAATGGAGATCAGTGGTGCTAATCGTAGATGGGCCTTGATAGTCCTGGACAACCATCAAACCTATACTGCTATTGTATTTACTAAAGTAAGTATCAAACGCTGCCAAAGATGAAAGATATCTGGCATCCAAGCCCGGCCACTGGACGCGCTGATGCAAAACACCCCTTGTCGCATGCCTACTACCTACATAAGCGGGATTTTGGTAAAAAGGCACAGCATAGTATTGGGAGAACTGTATGTCCTGACTGTGACATAGAATAATTATATGCCAAAAAACAACAATTAATAAAACGTTTTTCAATCTAATTTTTGGCACTCAAGCAGATGTTATGATGATAATAAAATACGTACCTGATTTTTTTAAGTTCAGGGTTTAACGTTAAACCGTTGGCTTTACGGGAATTCCTTTCTAGGTGCCAGTGAACTTTTGTTATCGCAGCACAGTGACACTTCCTTTCATTAGGACTTTCTTGGGCGAGTCTTCCGAAAAATCTTCGTATGTAATTGTCCATGGATACACTCCCATGGGCATCAATTCTCCCTTATAAATTCCATCCCAGAACTTCTCCCTGTCTTCTGTGAAGTATATAATTTCACCCCATCTGTTAAAAATGGTTAGACGGAAATTATTCAACGAGGTGCCAAATATTTTGAATAGATTATTATCGCCGGCTATCTCGGGTGTGAAAGCTTTAGGCACAAATATCTTTGGAGGGCACACGTTTCTGACATTAACACTATCAACAGTAAAGCAATTATTACTATTAAAAACTTTTACATAATAATACATCGGTTGTGTAACCGTTAAATATCGCGTCGAATCGGTCGTATTGAGCCAAGAATAATAGTCGCCAGGGCCTGCATCTAAAGTGACTGCCCCTTGCGCCTCTTTGCAAAACTTAACATCATCGGCCATGTCAGTCAACGGCGAATTCTTAAATGATATGACCGCCGTGCCAGTTGCAGCACATTGGCCATATCTATAGTTTCCTGTATACGAGCCCGCGGTCGTGATCCTAATGAAATCAGTAGTATCAGGCATTTTAAATCCATTTTTTAACCACGAATATTTAGGAATAAAACCACCAACTGTGACAGGGTTTGTAGGAATAGCCCTAATTGTAACTGTTTGGCCTTGACAAGCGGTCGTATCGGATATTTTTAAGATAGGCTTTGGAATAGTGGAAACATCCATACTATCGACATTGTAGCAATTTTTATTATCCGTTACCAATAGGTAGAAGGTGGTATCCTTATCGACCATTACATTGGTCTTTTGACTTCTCATGATAATGATC
>DASVUU010000495.1:0-2007 GCA_036386935.1 Cytophagaceae bacterium
CACTTTGTCAAACCTACCTTTGCTTATTGAAACAGGCTTGGAGGAAGTATAACTGGGAAAAACTGTATAAATTAAATCTAAGCTATACGCGTCACAGCTAGTAAAAACCTCGTTGACCGACTTGATGACTTGTCTGGCATCCTGTGCGTGGATCCCTTGACTATTTCCAAATAGAAGGCACAGAAAGCAAAAATAAAATTTAATATTTCGCAAATTGATCATCATTGTTTTAATCGCCTACTTGCATTTTTACGGTGTTGTCATTAGGCAAAACTTTTATGCTCGTTCTGCCACTGTGCGACTTTAGCTTGTCAAGATTTTTCAAGACACTCTGCTTATGAAAAGCCTTTTCAAGGTTCGTGCAATTGAGTCTATCGTAGTCTTCGAAATGATCAAACAAAGATTCAGTCTTCTTAGTATTTGGAGCAATGGCCGTTGCCAATGTGGCATTGAAGCCCGACAAAGCTCCGGAATATCTGCCTAATCTGTCTTTGTTTTCTACCTCAAGACTATTGTGCCTATCATAAGAAGTTACCTCGTTGACCCAAGTCCAGCCGGTCTCATTTTTATCCCAGGTGCCAGCAGCGGTCTTTTGCCAGAACGAGCTGAACTTTTTAAACGGTCCATCTTTCCTTGTACCATTTACCGACAGCTCGTCACGTAAAGTAAGATAGGTATGGGTCTTTTTTAGTCTCCAAATTCCCCTTGCTGCTTCAAAGTATAGATTCTTCAAACTTCCTGAGTTTTGCCCCTTGAATTCGCAATCGCATTCCTCGTTCCAACTGTCTGAAAACTCTCTTGACTCTGCTTGTAATATTCTCTCAGACAAAGACAAGCTAGCGATCTTTTGAAGGGGATTGTTTAAGCTTACCAAGGTCCCGACAGAGGTACTGTGTAAGTTTCGTCGTCCAGACCTTATTACTTTTACGATATGATTTCCTTTTAGAAGTGTAACAGCCCCAGTGAGAGGATTGCCTCCCATTACCGTTATTACATCTCCTACTTTTTTCGTCACCCAATATTTAAACCTTTCTTGGGAGCTTATAATCTCGTCTCCCTCAACAATTTTTTCCGAAATTGATCTTGGGAGATCAGCCGTACCTTGGTCGCTCAATTGAAGCGCGGCTGTAAACTGTATGTTCTTATATGCTTGGCCCATTCCGTCATAAGCCCAGTGTGCAGGGTAATTAAACGTGTAGACCGGATCGTCATATCCGTTGTGAACGGATGTCAATAATACTTCACCGGTTTCTGAATCGTAGGCTAAGTTCTCTGTAGTAAGTTTTGATTTTAAATCATAAGCTTCTACTTTGTCAAGTATACCGTAGGAGTTTACAACCTTTGTACCTACAGACGATTTAAAGCTGGTACTTTCACTAGAAAATGAAGGAAAGACAAGTGGAACTAATCCTGGAAATAATACCAGGAATGACTCGAGATTAACGTTAAGACCTAGACTTGCAGACTCAGTATCTTGCCGCCGCATATCCATCACTAAGTCAACGTCTACCCCAACGATTGATTCCTTAGACGTTCCGTCCGGATATAAAACCGTGACTCGGTTATCCAATTTTTTATTGTTCTCAGCAGAAGTTTTATATAGATACTTCACTCCTGATATAGGCGTACTTTGTCCCTCGGCATACACCCAATTTGCCTTTGGTTTTCCGTGCATGTCATTTATATGAACTGCATAGCCTTGGCTAGCGGTGACGTAATCTTTCTTATTAATTTTAGCGAGCCTGAACACAAGTGGCGATTGTCTTCTTTGAGGGTCAATACTTGTCTCAGTAACCCTAACCGGATAATCGAAGGCAGTATAAAATTCATGAACACTAATTCCCGTGGCATGCCTTTTTACATCTTCAGGAAAGACCTGCTTTACCGTCACCTGACTATAACCGACAACCGGCGAAGGAAAGAATGACTCACCCATGGGCTCTTCCATAAAAAACCTGTCATCTGGAATTAGAAACTTTTCCTGATGATCAGTGGAAAAATTAATGG
>DASVUU010000496.1:0-1522 GCA_036386935.1 Cytophagaceae bacterium
TATCGAACTTGTCAGTGAAAAGGCCAAGGCTGGTTATAGGAGTGGGTATGCGGATCCAGATTATATTAAAGAATTGCCGGTTTACCAATTGCCTTTCCTACCTAGAAACAGAAAGTACAGAACATTCCAGGTAAGCGGCGATTCGATGTTGCCAGTGAAAGATAAATCATGGATTACTTGTGAATATGTTGACGACTGGAACTCAATACGTGATGGTCAGCCCCATGTCATTCTAACTATTGAAGATGGAATTGTTTTTAAACTTATATATAAAGAGATAGAGACCAATAGGAGTATGTTGCTTTGTTCGACAAATCCGATTTACAAACCATATCATATTGCAATATCAGAGATAAAAGAGGTTTGGAAATGCAAATTGCTTATGAGCTATGAACTTTATTGAACCAGATTTTAATATTTTCGACTAAAAAGGAAATTTAATTTTGGGAATATTCTCTTTGCAAGAGTAGTTTATATTTAAAAACAAATATGAGATAAGTATTTATAGGTTAGATGTTTATGAGCGTTAGATTCTGGGTAGAGAATGGCTTTTTCCTTCTAGCCCTTTATTTTCGGGCCTTGCAGAATACTTTGTTTATAAGTTTTTTCGATAAAGCTTGTAACTTTTTTTTATAAGTTATTGTATTCTATACTATTTCATATAATTTTGACACACTTAGTTATTTATTATTTAACCCTTAAATCCATAGTAAAGTGAACAAAGCAGAACTTATTGACTCAATTGCCGCCGAAGCAGGTTTATCTAAAGCTGATTCTAAAAGAGCCCTAGATGCGTTTCTCGGTGCAACAACTAAAAGCCTTAAAAAAGGTGAAAAACTTGTACTTATAGGGTTTGGTACTTTTAGTATTACTGAACGAGCAGCAAGGACAGGTAGAAATCCTCAAACTGGCAAGCCAATCAAAATTAAGGCTAAGAAAGTTGTAAAATTTAAAGCTGGTTCTGAATTAGCAAAAAAAGTAAAATAAGCATCAATTATTATACCTTAAAGAAGTCCTTTCGGGGACTTTTTTAATTGTATTTTTCAAAACGGAGAGCTTCGTATTATTGGAATATAGATGATCATCTTTGGCAGATTTTTTCCTTTATTTCTCCTGCTCCAAATCAATTCCTTTTTATTTTCTTTATCCTCCTTAGGTCAAACTAAAATTTCTGCGGGCCCTATGTTAGGCCATGCTGAGGGAGATAGTCTGATGGTGTGGGCTCAAACAAAGAAGCCAGCCTCGGTAAAATTTTTGTATTGGGATATTTTGGATTCAAACAAAATATGGAATACTCCTACTGTTTTATCTAGTCCCGACAATGCATATATCGTCAAGACTACCTTTAAGTTTTTATCCGCTGGTAGAACCTATAAGTATTCATTAGAGGTAGACGATACGACCGTTATATTTAAATACCCCCTAACGTTTACTTTTAAAAATAATGCTGACTCTGTCTTCAAATTTGCCTTAGGTAGCTGTGTCGGCATACCTGACGATACTAGCGACTTTAATATTTTCA
>DASVUU010000497.1:0-1621 GCA_036386935.1 Cytophagaceae bacterium
AGTACCAACTGAGGATTAAAGAACCTAGAATCGTCCTTGGCCAGGAAAGAGTATGACACTGGCTTAGAAACCTCGCCATTATTGCCTATCTCTATAGTTTTTATCACTGCCTCTTTCTTTTTTGATTTTGGAATATCTTTAAAATAACTTTTTTGTAGAATAATTTTTCCATCCGTAGCTTCCAGGAAGACATATTTGAGATTTGGGTCGGCGAAAGTATATTTGTCTACTTCGTAAAGATCTGATTCGATAGCAAGCGCTTTAATTGTAGATTTTAAATCTTTCGGCGCAAAAGAAATCAGTGAGTAATCCATCTTTTTCTGTTTTCTATTCAAAAAGTACGTGATTAAGTTCAATCCGTTTTCATTGAGATAATAATGTATCACCCCATCATATTTCTTTTCAATGGGGAAAACTGTTTGCAACATTTCACCTTTCTGATCAAATCTAGTAATAGTAATTTCGGAGAAGCTTGGGTTCTTTTTCTCCATTATAAAGTAAAGTCCTTCAGCCTTGCTCCCTAAACTTTTAGATTGCGGAAGCGACTGTAAACCGTATATTTTTTTAAATTCTTTTGTCCATTCCTTCTCAAAGTTCTCATTGTACTTGGTCACTGTATATTCATTCCGAATGGCAAATCCGTCATTCTTTACTTCCGTAAATTCTATTGCTGGTGGAAATGAAGAGCTACTAGCACCGGTCCCTGGCACGATAGACTTGACACCAAATTTACTATACATGCCTAATTTCTTACCCGCTGGCTGGATCACCTTCTCTAGCAATACCTCCTGGCTGAAAGTAGAAAATGAGATAAAACAAGAGAATATTATTAGATTGGACTTCAACTTCATAAAAGATATTAAAAGATTAAAGGTAGATACTTTTTTGGTAACGTGTTGTCTCCAGCGAATACATTTCTGCTATTGTATTCCGTTAGGTCTGTCCCATCTACGAGAGTTGACATTTGTTGTTGCACAGACCTCCAATATCCCATGTCTATTTTTCCAATTAGCGATTTCAAGCGACATTAAGCTTAAGCGTATGTGTTTTGTCCTTTTTAGATCGGTTTCATTTAGTTTGGCTTATGCACTTACTAATTAAGTAAAATGGTAAACCTCCAATTTCCCCTTCTTAAATCCGCAATTTCTGCCTTCCTTTGCAATCCCATTTTTGGGTAGGAATATATAGTAACAAATGATAGAAATCGAATCAGCAATCATCAGAAAGCTCACCCTTCATAAAGTGACCATCGAAGAAGGCAGGTCTGTAATAGGCGATGCCTTGGTAGATTATGATGGTGATGAAGATGAGAAGGTCCTAAAAAAGATATTTCTCAAGCCATTCGTCTCGCATTCCCAGACTTTTGAGTTTCAGCATGATGTAAAGCTTGATTACAATGTCTTATTCAATTCAGTAAAAAACATTTATCAGGGAGAGGACTTTGTATAGCATTCGGCGAACATTGCACAGCACCTTATTTCTTCATCGAAGCATCCGAATATTAAAGACGGTGACGTCTTTGTTGTTAAGTTTGATGACATCCAAATGTACAATCAACATTACGAGGGAATCGGCATTTATAAGTTTGAGGATAAGGATAGCTTCGTAGAGACCTCCATAG